>JASFFK010000162.1:0-5533 GCA_050124335.1 Chromatiales bacterium
GTCTAGTCCGGGAAAGTCCCTGAAAGCCGATTTGCCTGTTTCCCGACCGTTGTAGAGATAGGTGCCGTCATTGGCGACCCAGAGGGTATCGCGGTAGACATTGGCAAGGCCGCCGGGGTCAATTGTCATGATGACAATGGCAACGGCTTCCCCCCTGTTGTTGCGTACGGCATTTGCAACATGCAAACGCAGGAATCCCTCGTTTTCGGTATCGAGCGGGCTTACGATGACATTCGCGGGAGGGGCATTCAGAACCGCGGCGATGAACTTCTGATCCGGCATGTCCGGCATGGTTGCCGTTGGTTTCAACTGATGGCTGGCGGCGTCTCTTTCCAGCCAGAACCTGGGTCTGCCGCTGGTATCGGCAAAGGTGATGCGGATGATGTCATACTGCTTGTCGAGCAGATTGTTGATCCAGTCGGCGTATTTGGAGCGGGTCTCATCGATCAATGCACGGTCACCGGCATCGCTACCCATGGCAGTGCCGGGTTCCGGCAGCTTGGCGAGCACGCCGGTCAGTGCCTGCCTGCTTGCGAGATGCTGGTCCAGGTCCTTGAAGTCTGCGCGTAGTTGCTGCAGGTGCGCCTGCTGGTAGAAACCCTGCAGGCGATCGAGCACGGGAGGCAGGCTGAATGCCAGCAGCAGGACAACCGGAACCAGCGCAAACAGCAGCAGAGTAATGAGGATAAGGGTTCGTATTTTCACGCGCCCAGAATACCTTTTCCGGGCCCGCCGCTCCATAAAAACACGGATTGCACAATACCTGACCAATTCCGGGTTTGGATCAGGGTGCATGGCTCGCATACAATGCCAACAAGATCGTTGAGGAGATGCGCATGTCCATCGAGAAGCTTACGGAACACTACGCCGGGTTAATCCAGGGGGTGGGGGAAGATCTTGGCCGTGACGGCCTGCTCAGAACACCCGAGAGAGCGGCGAAGGCGATGCAGTTTCTCTGCAGGGGCTACAACCAGAGCCTTGACGAGGTCGTCAACGAGGCGATCTTCGAGAGTACCAACGACGATATGGTCATTGTGAAGGATATCGAGCTCTACTCGCTTTGCGAGCATCACATACTGCCGTTTATCGGCAAGGCCCATGTCGCCTACCTGCCGCGTGGCAAGGTCATCGGCCTGTCGAAGATCGCGCGCATCGTCGACATGTTTGCACGCCGTCTGCAGATCCAGGAGAACATGACGGTACAGATTGCAGATGCTATTGAGAAGGCGATCGATCCTTCCGGTGTCGCAGTGACCATCGAGGCGGAGCATCTCTGTATGAAAATGCGCGGTGTCGAAAAACAGAATTCTGTCATGAAGACCTCTGTCATGCTTGGTACATTCCGCACCTCGCAAGCCACACGCATGGAGTACCTGAACCTGATCAGTGACTGATCTCTTCGGACGTTACACAGACCTCGAGAAGTTCTCCGACAGCTTTTCTCAACAGCATTTCAAGCTTCCGCTTGCCGTCGACCGGCAACATATCGACCAGCTCACGAGAGCCTCTTTTCTGTAGCACCAGGGCGACAAGCAATTCCCTGTGAACCGGCGAGAGCAGGTGGAGTCGGCCACTGCTCCCGCAGCTCCGGACGAGTGCATCCAGCTCGGGGAGGATCGTGTCCTGCGGCAGTCCAGGGGAGACAAAACGATGCAACCTGTGTCTTGCTGTCCCGTCGAGGGGATTCCTGCTCCTTCCGGGAACATGCAACAGATCACACACGAGATCGCTTTCAAGTCCATTGAGGCTGGTTGGTAACAGGAAGAACAGCAGTTCGTGAAAACGGTCAAAGGCCTGCTGCTGTAATACCCTGCCTCTCCCGGTCAGCGGGTGAAGCATGAGCAATGAATGGCTGCCACTTGCTGCATCACGACCGAGCCCCATGCGTGCCTCAATGAAGCCGCAGGATTTCCAGAAACGCAACAGTTCGGCAGTTGCGCCGAAGCTGGTTGCAAGCAGGTCGACATCACTTTTCGAGCCCAGCCATTTCAGCATGCGCGAGCCGATGCCGGAGCCTTGCAGGTCGGGGTGTACGGCAATACGCAGGATGCGCTCATAGCGGCACTCGAGGTATCCCTTCTCTTGCAGGTGCAGGGCGAGACTCTGGGGCGCGAGGTTGCCTTGAGGGCGTCGCTTCCCGGACAGGATCTCCTCGGCGAGCTGGTCGCCAAAAGCGCCTTCACAGACAGAAAGCAGGACACCGGCGATATTGTCCTGCTGTTTGGCCAGCAGGATGCGCATGTTCCTGCCATCCAGCATATAACGCAGATCGAAGGGGCGTGTCTGGTAATGGGCGTTCACCAGCAGGCCAAAGACCTGTGCGAGCAGGGCGGGGTCATGACAGAGTTCAGCCTGGCTGGTTTCGACAAGTTCGATTGCATCAGCTCCGGTACTGGCGAATTGCTCCGGGCCGGCCAGCTCGGCACCGAACAGCAGAGCGCGCGCAATAAAGGCTTCCAGCGGGTCGCCCGCTTGCCATCGAATGGGTTCATGGAGCCTCAGATCGCGCCATTGCGGTCTGAGGTTGTCAAGAATTTCACGAAAGCGGATGGCAAAACCGCGCCCTGTTCCCTCGTAGCCATGTACCGTGGTCGAGAAGACAATCCTGTTAAAGGCCAGCAGCAACTTTTTCAACAGGGTGGCCGGGATGGCAGCTGCCTCGTCGACCAGCAGCAAGTCGGCGGGAGGTGTCCTGTGAGCCATTTCATCGGGAGGCAGGAATTCCAGCCTGCCGTTTTCGTGCTCGAGCAGGCCTTCCCTTGCCATCACTGCGCCCGGCAAGGTCTCGAGGGCATGGCGAAAAACCGGATCAACAGCACTGCGGGAGGGTGCTGTCAGGAGTATGCGCTTATGCCCGGTCTTGAGCAGCTCTCCAGTGGCGAACCCAAGCGCGGCACTTTTCCCCCTGCCCCTGTCGGCGGTGATGACCAGTGGTCTTCGCGCATGTCCTGTTGCAACATGGCGGATTGCTGCGATTGCCTCAAGCTGGTCCCCGGTCGACCGAGGTGTTGTACATGCCGGCTCGGCGATCCCGGGTAATTCAGGGTTGTCCCGGGAGACAAGGTGAAGGCCGGGGCCCGGAACAATCAGCCTTTGCAGGAAGCCGAGATAGTGTCCGGGAAAATCACCATCATGGGGTGGCCAGCTGTCGATGCGTGCATACCAGGGGTCTCTGAAAGCAGTCCACGTCTCCAGTGGTGGCGCAAGCAGGAGCAGGCAACCGCCATCCCTGATCGTGCCGCTGATTGCGCCCAGGGCGTCAGGGTCGAGGCCTGTGTGCATGTCGAAGACGACGGCGTTGAATTCCCTGCCGAGAAATTGCCGCGCCTTGCTTGCGGGGATGGCATCTGGTTCGTCTATTGAATTGGTGAGCCAGAGTGTCCCTTCCCGGTTCTCGAGAAAACTGTGCGCCTGTTCAGAACACCAGTGGCTCTCTCCGGTGATGACCAGCAGGTGGCGCATGACTCTGCAGGGAGCTATTTCTTCATCTCGTACAGTGCGTTCGTCGCTTTCACGAAACCCTCGAGACTGCCGCAGTCGTAGCGTTGACCCTTGAACCGGTAGCCCAGTACCTTCCCTTCTTTCGCCATGTGCAGCAGGGCGTCGGTCAACTGTATTTCGCCGCCGAGACCGGGTGGTGTATTGCGGATCACGTCGAAGATCTCGGGAGTCAGGATATAGCGACCGATGATCGCAAGATTCGTGGGAGCCTCTTCCTGAGCGGGTTTTTCCACCATGTCCGTGATGCGGTAGAGATCATCGTTGATTTTCTCGCCGGCGATGACACCGTACTTGTGGATCTCTTCCATGGGCACCTCCTCGATCGCAACAACACAGCACTGGTGTTCCTCGTAGATTCGAGCCATCTGCTGCATGACACTCTCGCCACCGGGATTGATGCAGAGGTCGTCTGCGAGGATCACGCCGAAAGGTTCGCTGCCGATCAGGGCCTCTCCTGTCAGAACGGCATGCCCCAGGCCCAGCATCTCGATCTGGCGTGTATAGGTAAAGATGCAGTGGTCGATCAGGGAACGGATTTCGTTCAGCAATGCTTCCTTCGCTGATCCCTTGATCTGGTGCTCCAGCTCGTAGCTGGTATCGAAGTGATCGGCAAGCGCACGTTTCCCGCGGCCGGTGACCATGCAGATGTTGTTCATGCCTGCACTCACGGCTTCCTCGACACCGTACTGGATCAATGGCTTGTCGACGATTGGCAGCATCTCCTTCGGCATGGCCTTGGTGGCGGGGAGGAAGCGGGTGCCGTAACCGGCGGCTGGAAAGAGACATTTACGAATCATCTGTGTTCCTGTTAGCTGTTGAGTTTCCATGACGGGGTGTTGTTGTCGAGAATGATACCAGCCTCGAGCAGCCATTTCCTTGCGTCATCGGCGTCCTGCTCGAACCATGCACGGCTGCTGCCGAGACGGAAGCTGTACCCCCAGGCATCCATGTCATTCATCATTCTTTCCCTGTCATAGCCCGCCAGCTGGTCAGCGAGCAGTATCTGCAGGTAGCAGACGCCGTTCTCCTCCGCGACGCTGCCGCCGGCATTGGTGTCGAGCGCCCTGCGCCTGTTTTCGTCCATGCAGATATAGTGACATGCCTCGTGAAATGCGGAGTGCAGGGGAGTATCCTGACGGACATAGAGCCTGTTGCCAATGAGACCGGCTTCGGGCTCTCCCCAGAAGCTCCCGGGGACAGGGTCTGTATCGCCGACTCGTTCAAGCCCGAGGCCATAAACTGCCAGGAGCTTTTCGAGTGGCTCTAGATAGCCGTTGATACGTGTTACCTGTGGCTCAGGTTCTTCCATCAGATCTGGTAGAGTGCGTAAATTCGCAGCGATCTTAACCTTTGTGCATCCCGATTTCATGACCGAATTTTTCATCAGGCTGTTTGCAATGCTGCCGCTCTCCGGTGCGCAGGCTGCCGGAAGTCTGCTCGGCAGGCTGGCCTGGCATCTCAATGGGCGTGAGAGGAAAACGGCCGAGGTCAATATCCGTTTGTGTTTTCCGGAACTTCAGGAGCGGGAGCAACAGGAGCTCGTGCGCGAGACACTGCGCGAGAACGGCAAGTTGATTACCGAGCTTCCCAAATCCTGGCTTGCCTCCCCTGACTATTGGCGCAAGCGTCTTGAGGACCAGGAGGTCTTTATACAAGAAACTCGTCGTCTGCTTGAACAGGGGAGGGGAGCGATCATCGCTGCACCACACCTCGGCAACTGGGAGGTTGGTCTTCGTGCGATCACGGCAGCCGGACCGACAACCGTGCTTTACCGCCCCCCACGCCAGGCTTGGCTGAGCTCCATCATGGATCGGGGCAGGATTGCTACCGGCGCAAAGACAGCGCCGACCGATATGCAGGGCATACGCACCCTGATGTCGGCACTCAGGAACGGTGAAATCGTCGCTATCCTGCCGGACCAGGTTCCCAAGGAACTCGAACAGAGCAGCGTAACGGCCCCGTTTTTTGGTCATCCTGCGCCGACCATGACCCTGATTTCGAAGCTCGCACGCAAGACCGGTGCGCCGGTCGT
>JASFFK010000163.1:0-5506 GCA_050124335.1 Chromatiales bacterium
CTGGATGCCGTCCGTGAGGCCGTTGCGACACTGATCCGAACCAGTGCTGATGTCGGGGACCCGAAGCCTGAGCTCGATCGTCTTGATGAGACGGTGGACAACTGGACAATGCGCATCCATGACGCTTTCGATATCTACCTTGCGCACTACAGCAAATGGAAACAGGAACAGCAGCGTATCGCTCAGGCAATCGCCAGCGAGCCCGTGGCTCGCAAGGTGCTTGAAATCGTCTCCGGTGAGGACCTCTTCCGCTTCTTCCGCTGGCTGCTCCCGCGCGTCGAGGAAGTGCCGCACCTGAAGGATCTCGACAAGCCGACGATCGTGCTCGTCTCGGGTACCTCGGGTGTTGGCAAGTCGACGATTGCCAAGCAGATCTCGCGACAGCTGGGGATTCCGACCGGTTTCTCGTCCGACATCGCCTGCCGTGCCGTCATGCGCGAGGCCAGTGGATTCCTGCTTGGCGGTGAAAAGGCCAGGGAGCTCTTTCCCGAACTCCACGGCTCCTCGTTCGACGTCGATGCGCTGGACTGGTTTTACGGTCACGCCCTCATGACCATGGTCGGTGTGACCGGGAGCATCACCCGCCTGATCAAGGAGAACGTGTCTGCCGTCATCGACGGTGTCGCACTGATTCCCGGAACCTTGCCGGAGATCTGCTTCGAGAAGGCCAATATTGTCTGGATCGTCGCCTGCGTGCGCGAGGAGACGCAGCACTTCGAGCGCCTTGGCATGCGTGATGAGACCGGTGTCGAGCGCGGTGGTGCGGATCGTTACAAGGAACGCTTCAGGGCGATCCGCAACAACCACGACAGGCTCGTGCAGATGGGTGAGCGTGCGGGTGTTCTCGTGGTGGACAACAGCGGTGATCTGGATCTGGCCCTCTCCGACGTTTTCGAGCGTGTCCGCGATCCTTTCGCTGACCGGGGCCTTCCTGTCGATGACGAGGTGCGCGAACGCACCTGGAACAACCTGCATGAAAGAACGACGTGGGAAATCCAGAATGATATGCACTGAGCAGATGCTCCGCGCACGTCTCCGGGTATCATGCCGGTTTTCTGCCTGACAGACAGATCATGCTTTCAGAGGTTCCTGGAATGGCCAGAAGCGTCCTGATGACAATCGCATTTCTTGCAGCCACGGGTTGCTCGCACCTTTCCGGTCATGAGGGTGATATCAGCTACACCTACACCTGCGCCAGCGGCGAGCGATCTGTCGTATCCTATCCATCCCCTGAAACAGCCGTTCTGTCGTACAGCGGAGAGAAGCATCGCCTGCAACTCGTCAGGTCCGCCAGCGGTGCGCGTTATGCTGACGACCACATCGTCTGGTGGAGCAAGGGCGATGAGTCTTCACTGTTTTCCGTCGAGCGCGATGGATCGACAGGACAACGCCTCGATGTGTGCAGCCTTGCCAGCGGGACATAAGGTAATGCCGAAGTTTGCACATCCGGCTCTCTTCAGTCGCGTGTCCCGCCACTGGCAGCTCACTGCACCTCGATGATCTTGACGTTTTCGGCGTCATGAATGTTGCAGGTACCCAGTCCCTGTACCGATACAGTCAGCTTTTCAGCCTTTGCCATCAGCAATGTCTCATAACTTGCGCGGCCACCCATTCCCCGCAGATCGATCGAAAAGCGTTCAGAGCGGTTGCAGCGATGAGTACTGCGCATCGGTGTCGTGAAGTCGAACATGACGTAGGGCGAGGTGGGAGATGCCCAGATGCTGCGCACCATGCCTGCACCTGTGCCGGCGGAGGCTGCAGCGGCTATGCTGATGAGTATGATGAGGGCGAGCAGTTGTCGCATGGCAGGTCTCCTCGTGTTTGAACGGCGTTTCACGAGAGTATCCATGAGCGCCACTCCATATTCCAGAGGTAGCGGAAGTCTGTGGATGTTGCAGTCATTTTCCCGGAATTGACGGATTTCCCGTCACTTCGACGTTTTCCTTTCCAGCAGTAAGCAGCCTTCATGGCGGGCCCTGTCCTGCATGAGAACAGGCATCGAACGAACGATTCGATATCCCGAGATCAATGCAAGCCGGGCATACTACTGTTATGTTCACAGTCCGGGCGAAACCCGATCGCAGGTTGGTGTATGAATTTTGAAATTCTCGACAAAAGCATGCAAAGAGAGATAACAGATCTGTTCACGTCTGTCTTCACCTCATCTGAAGGGGAAGCCGAAGGCAAGCTGATTGGCAATCTTGCCTCGGCGTTATCTTCTAACATCGATAACCAGGATATTCTCTGTTTCGGTGCATACGAGAAGGCATCACTCATCGGGTCGATATTCTTTACACGCCTTCGGTTCAATCAGGCCATCAGGGTTTACATGCTGGCTCCGGTCGCAGTCAGCACTGATCACCAGGGAAAGGGCGTCGGGCAGGCACTCATCAACTTTGGTCTTGCCGACCTGAAAGACAGGGCTGTCGATGTTGCCATCACATATGGTGACCCGGGCTTTTACTCCAGGGTGGGATTCGTACCGCTCTCCGAGAATGTCATCAAGGCTCCAGTGAAGCTTTCGATGCCGGCGGGTTGGCTGGGCCAGTCCCTGGGGGATGAGCCAATCCCGGCTATGAGTGATCGCCCGAGGTGCGTCAGGGAATTCAATGACCCTGTTTACTGGTAACAGCAGCTGTCTATCAACGGGTTCGGAAAAGAGAGAGTGGAGGGATTGCGTTTTGATCATCAGGCAGTGCTCTGAAAATCATTCCTCCGTGAGCTTTTTCCCTTTATTCGTGTCGTGGGAGGCTGCTTGTCACTTTTACGAAATGCGGGCGGGTTTCCTTGGTTGACATCAACGCAACTCCCTATGTGCCGGGTCACGCAAAGGGACCTGTCAGCCGAAATCCCCGGGATGCAGGCAGCATCCTGGTCATTTCCGGCATGGCGCTCCCTGCGGAGATTCGTGCTGCGGGCATTATCGCTGTCGAGGGTGCCATGTTCTCCCACCCGATGCTGGCCCTGCTCGCACTGGGTATCCCGACGATCATCGCTACAGCTGAACAGGCTGCCGGACTGCCTGATGGCGAGATGGTTCTACTGGATGGCTATTCGGGCATGGTGAGAAGCCTCTCTTCCGGAACAGCCGTTGCATCGCAACCGCCTGTGCTTCCGGAGCCCGGACAGGTTCTCCTGACAGCGGATGGAGCGGAAGTGAGCTTGCGGGCAAGTGTGCGCAACGCATCCGGGGCTGCCCGCGCAAAAAAGATGGGCGCTGCATCCATCGGGCTGGTGCGCACCGAGTTTCTGTTGCCGGATGGCGACAGGCAACCGGATGCCGGTTTCTATCGACAGGCATTCAACGAGCTGTTGATGGCGGCCGATCCATTGCATGTCACCCTGCGCCTGATCGATATTGCCGCGGACAAGCTTCCTGCCTGGATGCGATCATCGGGCCAGCACGTGAGCGTTCTCGGACGACAGGGTGTCCGGCTCTTCAACGATGAGCCCCTGCGTGATGTCATGTTGGCACAGCTCGATGCCCTGGAAGGATCGCTTGCCAGGGAACGGGTCAATTTACTGGTTCCCTACATCACGACTCTCGACGAGATGCGGGAGACAAGAGATGCGATCCGCAGCCGGATCGATCTGCCTGTGGGGGCAATGATCGAAACACCGGCTGCCGCAATGGAGATTGCAAGCCAGCTGGAAATTGCCGATTTCGTCGCGCTGGGCAGCAATGACCTGATGCAGTCGCTGTTTGCCGCGGACAGGGACGACCCGACCCTGGCGCATTATCTTGATCCCTGTGCACCCGTCCTCTACCGTTTTCTGGCACAGATTGCGAAAGAGGCAGGCGAGCAGGCACACCGAATTCAGGTATGCGGATTGCTCTCGCAACTCCCGGGTGTACTCCCCGTACTGCTGGGGCTGGGGTTCAGGGCCTTCTCGGTCGATGCGGCCTATATCCCGTATCTTGCGTCGACTGCAAGGAAGACGCATACCAGCGAGGCGAGCGCGCTGGCCCGGGAAGTCTGCCGTATGAGGACAAGCCCGATGGTAAAGGCATTGCTCGGGACTGATGCGGTCCCGGCGGGCCGGGAGAAGTAAAACGCGATGCCTGTAACCAGACCGGAGAATGACATGTTTCCACTGACAAGATCACAGCAAATACTCGGACTCATCGGCTGGTTCCTCGTGAGCTTTGCAGCCTCTGCCGTTGGCGCGATTGCGTCAATCGAAGCCAGGAGTTTCTATACAGGGCTCGTTCAGCCTGACTGGGCGCCACCAGGCTGGCTTTTCGGACCGGTCTGGACGCTGCTCTTTGCCCTTATGGCGATTGCTGCGTGGCTGGTATGGAGAAATGGTGGTTTTCATGCACATCGTGTCGCGCTGTCGCTGTTTCTCGTGCAGCTCCTGTTCAACGCACTCTGGAGCTGGCTCTTCTTCGCCTGGCAGCTTGGCGGGATGGCTTTTATCGATATCCTGCTCCTGTGGGCACTGATCCTGGCGACCCTTGTCGCATTCTGGCGTGTGCAACCTCTCGCCGGGATGCTGCTGGTTCCTTATCTGCTATGGGTCAGCTTCGCAGCTTTCCTGAATTACGCCCTCTGGCAACTCAATCCCGGCCTGCTCGGATAGCAATCTGAACGTGAAAATGGTGGTTGCCCGAACAAAGAAGCATCCGGCCGCATCATGCCAATCCTGTGTTCTTTCGAGCATGATGGCGGCCAGGTGACGGCTTTGTCTGGTGAGACGAAATGAATCCCGACCGGTTTTCGGCTATGATCACAACATCTTCTTTGCATACCTTGCCCTGTTCCGGCCTCAATACTCCCTGAAATGAAAGCGATCATCTCGGCCCTCCTGTTCGTCTGCGTTACCCCGGTTTTTGCCAGTACCCCTGCAGACTATATTGGTCGGGAGGCTTGTGTTGATTGTCACAAGGAGCAGGGGATGCAGTGGGCAGGCTCGCATCACGATCTCGCAATGCAGGAAGCAACAGCCGACACCGTGCTCGGGAATTTCGACGATGCCAGCCTGACCCATTACGGCATTACCTCCAGTTTTTTCCGCAAGGATGACCGTTTCATGGTGCGGACCGAGGGACCTGAAGGAAAACTGCAGGATTACGAGGTTGCCTATACCTTCGGTGTTTACCCCTTGCAGCAATATCTGGTTCCGTTCCCCGACGGACGTCTGCAGGCGCTGCCACTGGCGTGGGACAGCAGGAGCAAGGAGGAGAGCGGGCAGCGCTGGTTCCATCTCTACCCGGACGAGAGGCTGGCTCCCGGAGATGTTCTGCACTGGACGGGACCTGATCAGAACTGGAACTACATGTGTGCCGAGTGCCACTCGACGAACCTTAAAAAGAACTTCGACCAGGCCAGTAATACTTTCAACACAACCTGGTCGGAAATCAATGTCTCCTGTGAAGCGTGCCACGGGCCCGGGTCGCAGCATGTCGCCTGGGCACGCAAGGAGCCGGGCAGCGAAAAATTTTCAGAAACCATGGGGCTTGTTGTCCGTTTCGACGAGCGCAAGGATGTCGTTTGGACGATGA
>JASFFK010000164.1:0-5482 GCA_050124335.1 Chromatiales bacterium
CGGCCTGGCCTTCGCTTCCGGTGGCTACGACCACGGAACGCCGGCCGGCAAGGGCAACCTCGATCTCGATATCACGATCAATCCCGAGAACCGTTTCGAGGACGGGCAGAGCTATCTCGTCTGGGGATACGGCATCACGGACAGGCTCGATTTTCACGGTTATTTTTCGCATGAGGCCAACGGGACCGACCAGTTTTATGCCGGCCTGATGTACAACTTTTACAGTAACGACTGGCTTGATCTGTCCACCGCCGTCGGCCTGCGCGAACGCGAGAGCAAGACAGATCTCTTCGCACCACAGCTGCTCTACACGTTCAAGTTGCCCCACCGGTTCGACATCGGTGGCAGTGTCGTCTATGTCTACAACCTCGATGACTCTTTCGAGCGCGGCACGACTTACGATATTTTCCTGCGAATCCCGTTCCCGAAATCCTGGATACCCTCTTTCATGAAGGACGCCAAGTTTGCTGTGGGCGCATTTCGTAATGCCAGCGGCAATACCAATCCCACCTACAGTATCGATCTGAAGTTCTGACGCGCAGGTCATCAGGCACCCGCGTACCGGAGGGGTTGACGAACCCGGCATGACACTCTGACGGGGCAATTCTGCAGGCTGCGGGTGATTCCTTTATACTGTGCACCAACAAGTCAGATCCTTCCCGTCTCATGTTCAAGAATCTCAGTGATCGACTCGGCCAGACGCTCGACCGCATTCGCGGCCAGGGACGACTGACCGAAGACAACATCAAGGAAACCCTGCGCGAAATCCGCATGGCACTGCTCGAGGCAGACGTTGCCTTGCCTGTCGTGCGTGATTTCATCGACAGCATTCGCGAGAAGGCGACCGGCGAAAACGTGCTCAAGAGCCTGACGCCGGGCCAGACGCTCGTCAAGATTGTCAATGACGAGCTCGTGCATGTCATGGGCGATGCCAACGAGCGCCTTGATCTCTCGACCCAGCCGCCGGCCGTTGTGCT
Organism: Chromatiales bacterium; assembly: GCA_050124335.1. Taxonomy (GTDB): domain Bacteria; phylum Pseudomonadota; class Gammaproteobacteria; order Chromatiales; family Chromatiaceae; genus Sva-25. Next base: position 978 of record JASFFK010000164.1, read on the forward strand.
CATGGCGGGCCTGCAGGGTTCAGGCAAGACCACCAGCGTCGGCAAGCTCTCGCGTTACCTCAAGGAACGCGAGAAGAAGAAGGTCATGGTCGTCAGCTGCGACGTCTACCGGCCGGCTGCGATCGACCAGCTCAGGACACTGGCGGGCGAGGTCGATGTTGGCTTCTTCCCGAGTTCGCCGGACCAGAAGCCCGTTGCCATCGCCCGTTCGGCGCTGGCCGAAGCACGCAAGACATTCGCGGATGTCCTCATCGTGGATACCGCCGGCCGGCTGCATGTCGATGCCGACATGATGTCGGAGATCCAGGAACTGCATGCCGAACTCAAGCCTGTCGAGACGCTGTTCGTGGTTGACAGCATGACCGGTCAGGATGCGGCCAACACGGCGAAGGCATTCAACGACGCCCTGCCACTGACCGGCATCATCCTCACCAAGGCAGACGGTGACTCCCGGGGCGGTGCGGCACTCTCGATTCGACACATCACCGGGAAGCCGATCAAGTTTCTCGGCGTCGGCGAGAAAGTCGATGCGCTCGAACCCTTCCATCCGGACCGGCTCGCCTCTCGCATTCTCGGTATGGGCGATGTCCTCTCGCTCGTGGAGCAGGTCACACGCCAGGTCGACCACGACAAGGCCGAGAAGCTTGCGAAGAAGGTCGCAAAGGGGCAGGGCTTCACGCTCTCCGATTTCAAGGAGCAGATGGAGCAGATGTCGAAAATGGGCGGCCTGACGAGCATGCTCGACAAGCTGCCTGGCATGAACAAGGTCCCGGATGCGGTGAAGAACCAGGTCAATGACAAGGAGATCGGCCGCACCATCGCCATCATTAATTCCATGACTCCACAGGAGCGGGAGTTCCCGGCGATCATCAAGGGCTCGCGCAAGAAGCGCATCGCAGCCGGCTCCGGTGTGCAGGTGCAGGAGGTCAACAAGCTGCTGAAACAGTTTGCCCAGATGCAGAAGATGATGAAGAAGATGAAGGGCAAGGGCATGATGAACATGATGCGCGGTATGAAGGGCGGCTTCCCGCCCGGCGGCATGCCTCCGGGCGGCGGACTGCCGCCGGGAGGAGGATTCCCCTTCAAGTAATGCAGAAGCCGGGGCATCGTCCCGGTTTTTTTGTGGGGGCGGGCCGGCAGGCCACGTCTCACGCAGTATCTTCATTGATAATCACCGAGTGCCGGCTGGTCTCTGCAGACACTCACGATGAAATGATCCATGCCAATTGCGAATTCCATCACTGCTGGTAATGTAAAGTGTGAGAAGAGGTTTACCTGACGGATGTATTCATGCGCTTCAAGTATCTGCTGATTCCCCTGGTCATCGCGGCAGCCATTGCCGTCTGGTACCTGCGCCAGCCGGATCCTGTCGCCGTTACTGTGGCGGCGGTCGAGCAGGGCAGGGTCGAGACCACGGTCTCCAATACCCGCTCCGGGACCGTCAAGGCCTGCCTGCGTGCCAAACTTTCACCGGGGATCGGCGGGCAGATCGCCAAGCTCGAGGTGCGCCGGGGCGACATGGTCAAGAAGGACCAGTTGCTCGTTGAGCTCTGGAATGATGATCTCGTGGCACAGGTCCAGTACGCAGAGAGCGAGTACAAGGCAAGCCAGTCCCGCGCCCGGGCGGCTTGCCTGCAGGCCGACAATGCGGAGCGCGAAGCGAAGCGGCTTAGATCACTGCAAGCCAGCGGTGCAGCTTCCGATGAGGAGGTCGAGAAGGTCATCACCCAGGCTGACGCCCTTGCGGCCGACTGTCTCGCATCAAGGGCAACGGTCGATGTCGCGAAATCACAGATCGCACTGGCAACAGCGCAACTCGAGAAGACGCGCCTGCGTGCGCCCTTTGACGGTACCGTCGGCGAGATCCAGGGTGAACTCAATGAATATGTGACGCCGTCACCACCGGGCATCGCCACCGTGCCCGTCATCGACCTCATCGATAACACCTGTTTCTATGTTACGGCGCCGATCGACGAGGTGGACGTGGCACGCGTGGAGGTTGGTTTCCCGGCACGACTGACACTTGATGCCTATGGCGACATGAAATTTTCCGGCAAGGTGCGTCGGGTTGGCGCCTATGTACTCGATCTCGAGAAACAGGCGCGGACGGTCGATGTCGAGGTCGAATTCGACAATCCGGCAGCGCTCGGGTGTGTGCTCGCGGGCTACAGTGCTGACGTCGAGATCATTCTCGCGGTCAACGAGGAGACCCTGCGGATTCCGAGCGAGGCCGTGGTCGAGGAAAAGTATGTCTACCTCCTCGACACGCGCGAGAAACAGCTCGTGAAAACCGAATTCCAGCCTGGCATGTCCAACTGGGATTTTACCGAGGTCGTCTCGGGACTCGAAGCAGGCGACCTGGTCGTGACCTCCGTGGGCAAGGAGGGTGTTGCAGACGGTGTCGCCGCGGTGCGTGAAACGCAGGAATGATCGAACTCAGGGACATCAACAGGATCTTTCGGGTCGGTGACGAGAAGGTTCACGCGCTGCAGGATATTCGGCTCACCTTCGAGCACGGCGAGTATGTCTCCATCATGGGGCCGTCGGGATCCGGCAAGTCGACACTGCTCAACATCCTGGGCCTGCTCGACAAGCCGACCTCCGGTTCCTACCTGCTCGACGGTATCGATATCACGAGCATGAGCGACAACCAGCAGGCGGATGTGCGGCGTAACAAGATCGGTTTTGTGTTCCAGTCCTTTCACCTGATTTCACGCCTCACGGCGGCCGAGAATATCGCCCTGCCACTGACACTGGCCGGCATGCCGCCGAAACAGCGTGACAGCCGCGTCAGGGATGTGCTCGAGAGCGTCGGATTGACGGAGCGTGCCGAACACCGCCCCGACCAGCTTTCCGGTGGCCAGCGACAGCGGGTCGCGATTGCCCGTGCCACCATCATGCGACCGACGATCCTGCTTGCCGACGAGCCGACAGGAAATCTCGACCAGTCGTCCGGGGAGTCCGTCATCGAAGTCCTCGAGGGGCTCAACAGGGAAGGGATTATCCTGCTCGTGGTGACGCATGACCCGGATATCGGCGGACGCGCAAGGCGGCGCATCCGCATGGTCGACGGCCGCATCAGCGAGGACGACCACTGAGATGCGGCTTGTCGATACCCTTCTGTATGGCGCCGGTAACATCAAGGGATCGCCGGTGCGTACCTTCTTGCTGTTGCTGGCAATGTCCATCGGCGTGGCCTCCGTGGTCATGCTGAGTTCGCTGGGGGAGGCTGCCCGGCTCTATGTCGTCAACCAGTTCTCGGCTCTGGGAACACACCTGCTCATCGTGTTGCCGGGCCGTTCGGAAACGGCTGGCGGCGCTCCGCCGCTGCTTGGAACCACGCCGCGGGACCTGACACTCGAGGATGCCGATGCGCTGTTGCGCAGTCCCTATATCAATGACTACGCTCCCATCGTCGTCGGTTCGGCACCGGTCTCCCATGACAGTCTCGAGCGCGAGGTGACCGTCATCGGCACGTCGGCTTCCTACGCGAGGATTCGCGAGCTTGAGACAGCACAGGGGAGATTCCTGCCGGCCGGCGATTATGACCGCGCTCCGCCGGTCTGTGTCATCGGCGAAACCCTCAGGAAAGAACTCTTCGGTCACAGGCGTGCTGTCGGGGAGCGCCTGAAAATCAATGACCGCCGTTTTCGCGTGATTGGTGTCCTTGCAGACAGCGGCCAGTCATTCGGTATGGATATGGGAGACCTCGTGATCGTTCCGACGCCCCATGCCATGGCGCTGTTCGATACAGAATCCCTGTTCCGTATCATCGCCCAGGCCGCCGGGCGTAGCGCAATCGAACCCGGAAAGCGCGCAATCACAGAGATCATCAGGGAGCGCCACGAGGGCGAGGATGACGTCACGGTCATTACCCAGGACGCGATCCTTGCTACCTTCGACCGGATACTCAAGGCGCTGACCTACACGGTTGCAGGCATTGCCGCGATCAGCCTTGCGGTAGCCGGCATCCTGATCATGAATGTCATGCTGGTGTCGGTTTCGCAACGCACACCGGAGATCGGCCTGCTCAAGGCGCTCGGGGCATCACAGGACCAGATTCTTGTGCTCTTCCTCTCAGAGGCCGCACTGCTGTCACTGATCGGGGCAGCGAGCGGTATTCTGATTGCCTGGTTCGGGGTGTTCGGACTCGACCGGCTGTTTCCCGCTTTCCCCCTCGGAACGCCTGTCTGGGCCTACCTGAGTGCCGTGATCGTTGCACTGCTGACAGGGATCGGCTTCGGCATCATGCCGGCAAAGCGTGCATCCAGGCTCGACCCTGTCCTTGCGCTCACGGGCCGCTGAGATGCTGCTGCGCGACTTCGCACACCTGACGCTGGGCTCGATCATCTCGCTGCGCATGCGCAGTTTCCTGACCGCGCTCGGTATCGCCATCGGCGTCGCCGCCGTCGTCCTGCTGACCTCGATTGGCGAGGGGGTGAACCGGTTCGTGCTTGCAGAGTTCAGCCAGTTCGGTACCAACATCGTTGCGATCACGCCCGGCA
>JASFFK010000165.1:0-5476 GCA_050124335.1 Chromatiales bacterium
CCGTATGTTTGAGCATAGCGAGTTTACGGCCTCGCCTGTTTGACCGAGCACGCGAGGGAACCCGAAGGGTTGTGCGTCGGAGCGAATGCTTTTGCCTACTTTTCGCGGAAGAAAAGTGGGTCGAGTGCGCGCCGATGCGCGCATCAAAATAAAAACGTCGCGTAGCGACACCAAAGCCAGTCACGCAGTGACAAAAAAACTCAATCCTTCAAACGGTACTCGGCCGAACGCGCGTGTGCCGTCAGTCCCTCGCCATGCGCGAGCGTGGAGGCGATCCGGCCGAGTGTATCGGCACCGTCACCGGAAACCATGATCAGGCTCGAGCGCTTCTGAAAATCGTAGACACCAAGCGGTGACGAGAAACGCGCGGTGCGCGAGGTCGGCAGCACGTGGTTCGGGCCGGCACAGTAATCGCCGAGAGATTCGCAGGTATGGCGCCCCATGAAGATCGCCCCGGCATGCCTGATCTGCCTCGCCATCGCCTGCGGGTCCTCGACAGACAATTCCAGGTGCTCCGGCGCAATATAGTTGGCGACGTCAGCCGCCTCGTCGAGATCCTTTACATGTATCAGCGCACCGCGGTCTTTCAGCGCCGTTGCGATGATCTCTCTGCGCGGCATCTCTTCCAGTAGTCTATCGATGCTCGCCTCGACCTCGTCAAGAAACCCGGCATCGGGCGAGAGCAGGATAGCCTGGGCATCCTCGTCATGTTCCGCCTGGGAGAAGAGGTCCATGGCGATCCAGTCGGGACTGGTTTTGCCATCGCAGATCACGAGTATCTCGGAGGGACCTGCAACCATGTCGATCCCGACCTGGCCGAAGACCGCGCGCTTTGCCGTGGCAACATAAATGTTGCCCGGCCCGACGATCTTGTCCACGGGAGGAACGGTCTCGGTGCCATAGGCCAGCGCCGCGACTGCCTGCGCGCCACCGATGGCAAAGACGCGGTCGACGCCGGAGACATGCGCAGCAGCCAGAACCAGCTCGTTGACCTCGCCGTCCGGGGTCGGCACGACCATGATCAGTTCGGACACGCCGGCGACTTTCGCCGGAATGGCGTTCATCAGAACCGACGAGGGATAGGCTGCCTTGCCGCCCGGGACGTAGAGTCCGACGCGATCGAGCGGGGTAACCTGCTGGCCCAGCAGCGTATTGTCATCCTCGACATAGTTCCAGTCGACCATTTTCTGGCGTTCCGCGTAGGCACGGATGCGCTCCGCCGCTTTCTGCAGCGCCTGGCGCTGCTCGTCCGGCAGCCTGTTCCAGGCCTCCTCAAGCCGCCCGAGTGAAATCTCCAGGTCAGCCGCAGAAGCCGGTTCCCAGCGGTCGAATCGATGCGTGAAAGTCATGAGTGCATGATCACCATCGTTGCGGATGGTCGTGATGATGTCATTCACGGTGTGATTGACGTGATCATCGGAGACGGATTCCCAGGCCAGCAGCGCTTCGAGCTGCTGCATGAAGTCGTCAGCGGATGATTCGAGGCGACGTATCTCAGCCATTGCGTTTTTCAACTGCCTCGCGCAGTTGCTCCATCAGTTCAACGATCCGGGCATGTTTCATTTTCCAGGACGCCTTGTTGGCAATCAGCCTGGAGCTGATATCGTGCATGTGTTCAAGCGGCACCAGTCCGTTGGCTTTGAGAGTGTTGCCTGACTCGACGAGGTCGACGATGACGTCGGCGAGACCCGCGATCGGGGCGAGTTCCATGGCGCCGTAGAGCTTGATGAGTTCGACCTGCTGGCCGCGCGCGGCAAAGAACTTCTCGGCACAGCGCACGTACTTGGTTGCGACGCGCACGCGGTCACCGGTGTAATTGGCTCCCTCGAAGCCGGCAATCATCATGCGGCATTTCGCGATGTGCAGGTCGAGTGGCTCGTAAAGATTGTTGCAGCCATGCTCCATGAGCACGTCCTTTCCTGTCACGCCAAGGTCGGCCGCGCCCCACTCGACGTAGGTCGGAACGTCGGTCGCACGGATCACGACCAGCTTGACGTCGGCATGATTGGTATCGAGGATCAGCTTGCGGCTGGTGACCGGGTCATCCTGCGGAATGATGCCGGCATGCTCGAGCAACGGCAGCGTGTCCTTGAAGATTCGGCCCTTGGAAAGCGCGATAGTGAGTGTGTCTGGGCTGCTCATTGGTCCTTATCCGGCGACACGGCGAATCTGCGCACCGAGTCCCGAGAGTTTTTCTTCGATGTTCTGGTAGCCACGATCGACATGGTAGATCCGGTCCACGAGCGTGTCACGATCCGCGACGAGCCCGGCAATGACGAGACTCGCCGATGCGCGCAGATCCGTCGCCATGACAGGAGCCCCGTTGAGTTCCTCAATACCCCTGACGATAGCCGTGTGCCCCTCGAGCCTGATATCCGCGCCCATCCGCTGGAGTTCGGGCACGTGCATGAAACGGTTCTCGAAAACAGTCTCGGTAACGACGCCGACACCTTCAGCGACAGCATTCAGTGCACAGAACTGTGCCTGCATGTCGGTCGGGAAGGCCGGGTAGGGATCCGTGTGTACATCGACTGCTTCCGGGCGACGTCCTTCCATGTCGAGAGAGATCCAGTCGTCGCCGGTCTCGATCGTCGCGCCGGCCTCGCGCAACTTGGAAAGCACGGCATCGAGCGCTTTCGGATCGGTGTCACGCGTGCGGACGCTGCCGCGCGTGACTGCCGCGGCGACGAGGAAGGTGCCCGTCTCGATACGATCGGGCATGACATTGTAGCTCGTGCCACCGAGCGACTCGACGCCCTCGATGACAATGGTATCCGTACCGGCGCCCCGAATCTTCGCGCCCATGGCGTTCAGGAAGTTCGCGAGGTCGATCACCTCGGGTTCACGCGCAGCATTCTCGATGACCGTCTCGCCGTCAGCCAGTGCTGCGGCCATCATGAGATTCTCGGTGCCTGTGACCGTGACCATGTCCATGACGAGTCGCGCTCCACGGAGGCGGTCGGCCCTGGCGTGAATGAAGCCGTTCCTGACCTCGATCTCGGCTCCCATCGCCCGCATGCCCTCGATGTGGAAGTTGACGGGGCGCGCACCGATGGCACAGCCACCGGGCAGCGAGACGATCGCCTCGCCGAATCGGCTCAGGGTGGGACCGAGCACGAGGATCGAGGCGCGCATGGTCTTGACCAGTTCATAGGGCGCCTCGAAGTTGGTGATCCTGCTCGCATCGACCTCGACCTGCATACGGTCATCGACAGTAATCTGCGCACCCATGTGGCCAAGCAGACGGATGGTCGTGGTGACATCCTGCAGGTGCGGAACATTGCCGACCGTGACCGGCTCCCCGGCGAGCAGCGTCGCGGCGAGGATCGGCAACGCGGCATTCTTTGCGCCGGAGATGCGGACATCGCCGGAGAGGCTCTGGCCACCTGTGATCAGCAATTTGTCCATCGCTAGCAGGAATCGTCGAGATAAAAGGCAGCCAATGATACTAGAAAGCCGGAGCCTGTCCCAGCCTGCAAACCGGAAAAGTCTTGGAATTCATGCTTTTGGGTATGGGGTCTGGTGTGAGAATCCAGAGTGACCACGAAGACCGCAAAGAACACGAAGATCACGGAGTTCAGCTATCTGCTGATTGACTGCCGGGGTGGTTTCCCGGTCGGATCAGGGCGACCAGGCCAGGACTCGCTTCGTTCCTTGGCCTGTTCTTCATGGTCAATCTTCGCCGAACAGCCCCGAAAGGTTATAGAGACTCGCCAGTTCGCCGTGCGCGGCAGGCAGGTTCAGGAAGGCCAGCTCCACGTTTCGCCTGCGCGCGTCCTCGAGCCACTGCAGCAGCAGAGCGAGTCCGGCGCTGTTGAAGTGTTCGACCGATGCCAGATCGATCGAGAGTGCGCCATTCTGCTTCAGATGAGGAGCCAGCTGCCGATAGAGGCCCGGCACGCTGTCAAAATCGAGCGCGCCTGCAAGCGACAACTGTGCATCACCGGCAGACCGGAGCGTGGCTGGCATTGTGTCAGTTGATCCTGTTCTTCTCTTTGAGCGCCGCAATGAGGCCGCTCATGCCACCCTTGCGGATCTCGCTCGCGAAGGAGGTGCGATAGTTTGCGATCAGGCTGATACCGTCGATCTTGACGTCGTAGACCTTCCACTTGCTGCCAACCTGGTGCATGCGGTAGTCGATGGAGACAGGCTGGCCGCTGGCAGGCGTCACCTCACTCGGAACCTCGACGCGCTTGCCGTCTTTCGAGCGTTTTGGGGAGCCATATTCGATCGGCTTGCCGGAATAGTTCAGTACCGCTGCACCATAGGTTCGGACCAGCAACTTGGTGTACTCCTGCGTGATCATGCCCTGCTCGGATGCCGATGCCCTTGGCCAGTATTTACCCATGGCAGACTGCGTCATGGCCGTGAAATCGAAATAGGGATCGACCAGGTCACCAAGAGCGTCAGAAAGCCGCTCCGGATGAGCCCTGAGCTCGTCACGGCGCGCAGCCGTGCGCGCGAGAATCTTGTCCGACACTTCCATGGCCATTGCACGGATCTCCTCGTCGGCGGCATGCGCCTGCCCGAACGGCATAACCAGTGCCAGAGTGATCAGGAACGACGAAAGTAGCTGTTTCATAATCCTTCTCCCTTCGAGGCCTCTTCGGCCTTGCTGAACAGAAACTGACCGATGACTTCCTCGAGCACGAGAGCCGACTGGGTCACGGTGATGGCTCCGCCCTCCTCGAGATAGTCCGGGCTGCCACCTGGATCGAGGCCGATATACTGCTCGCCGAGCAGTCCGGATGTGAGGATCTTGGCGAAAGTATCCTCCGGAATCCGGTCATACTGCGGCCGGATCGACATCTGCACGACAGCCTCGAATGTCTCGCTGTCGATGGCAATCGATTGCACCTGGCCGACACGCACGCCGGCCATCGTCACTGGCGCCCGGACCTTCAAACCACCGATGTTGTCAAAACGGGCAGTGATGGTATAGCCATCCGCCCCGTTGTCGACCGAAGCGAAATTACTCGCCTTCATCGCAAGAAAAAAGAGCGCGGCTGCGCCTGCAAGCATCAGCAGGCCAACCATGAACTCGATGCCGAGTGAACCTTTCTTCATTAATCATCCCCGAACATGAGGGCTGTCATGACGAAATCCAGCCCCAGTACAGCCAGCGCGGAGTGCACCACGGTACGCGTGGTCGCACGACTGACCCCTTCCGATGTTGGCGTCGCATCGTATCCCTGGAAGAGCGCGATCCAGGTACAGGTGACGCCGAAAACGAACGACTTGATGATGCCGTTGACGACATCATGCCTGAAATCGACCCGTGCCTCGATCTGCGACCAGAAGGTCCCGATATCGCCCCCCATGAGCCCGACAGAGACGAAATAGCCGCCATAGATGCCCACGGCACTGAAAACCAGCGCCAGCAGCGGCATGCTGATGATGCCGGCAAAGAAGCGTGGCACGAGCACGCGGCGCACGGGATTCACGGCCATCATCTCGAGACCCGAGAGCTGCTCGG
>JASFFK010000166.1:0-5439 GCA_050124335.1 Chromatiales bacterium
CCGTAGCGTCCATCGACGGGTGAGACGGCAGTGAGTGTCGAGAGTTGCATAGTGTGTATCCGGGAATCAAAAAAAGCGGATTATACCATTCGTCGATGCTGCCTCGATAATACGGACTCCTGCGCCCGGGAACCCTGTCGACCGATGCGCTTTCTGCAATTGGCCGCCAGCGCGCTGTGCTTCCGGAAGTGGAGTATGAGATGGTTTGCAGCGGGGCTCGTTGATTACGCTCCAGGCGTTGTCGTCTTCTCAAGGGGCCCGGGGTCGTTTCTCATCGATGGCGCACACATCGCTTGCTCGCAAAGATGCGCTCGAGATTTGGTGGGTCAGTATGTACCTGCAGCCGCAGTAAATTCCCTGTAGAGAACGCGATACCTGCTAGTCGGAGCGATTGGCATTGCTGGTTGCAGGCCCGCGTCTGCGGGAACGCCTCCGCGGTTTGCCCGAAGCTTCTTTTCCGCCAGCGGCGGTTTTACGTCCGGGGCCAGAGTGGCGCGGCTTGCGGCGTTCACGTCTGATGCGGCTTTTCGGGTCGATCTCGGCAAGCAGGTCCAGTGGTGGCATTTCGACAGGAACACGTGCCTTGATATAGTCCTCGATATCCGGCAATGACATGGCGTAGGTTTCGCAGACCAGGCTGATCGCGTCACCATCCGTCCCCGCGCGCGCCGTGCGGCCGATCCGGTGCACATAGTCCTCTGCATCGGTCGGGAGGTCATAGTTAATGACGTGGCTGACGTTCTCGATATGCAGGCCGCGTGCAGCGACATCGGTTGCCACCAGGACCTGAACTTCGCCATCCTGGAATTTTTTCAGCAGGGAGAGGCGTTTTTTCTGGGGCACGTCACCGGAAAGGATTGCACAGCTGATGCCGTTACCCTCCAGATATCCCCAGACCTCGTCAGCGGCCCGCTTGGTGTTGACGAAGATGATGGTGCGCGCAGCTTCATGGGCGCGCAGCAGGCCAATCAGGAGTGGTATCTTTTCCTCGTTGGCAACCATGTAACCGATCTGGCGTACCCGGTCGGCAGTCACAGAGTCGGATTCAACCTTTGCGATCCTGGGATCGTTCATGTGCTCGTAGGCGAGTTCGGTCACGCGGTAGCTGAGTGTTGCAGAGAAGAGCATGCCGAGACGTTCGCGGGGATGTGGCATGCGCCGCAGCAGGAAACGGATATCCTTGATGAAGCCCAGGTCGAACATGCGGTCGGCCTCATCGAGCACCACGGCCTGTATCGCCTTGAGATCGTAAACGCGCTGCTTGAGATAGTCGATCAGGCGTCCGGGAGTGCCGATCAGGATATCCACCTCTTCGAGTGACTTGCGTTGCTGTTCATAGCCGGAACCGCCATAGACGACGCGAAGTTTCAACCCTGTGTGTTTCGAGAGCAACTCTGCATCCTTGTGGATCTGGATTGCGAGTTCACGGGTGGGTGCAAGAATAATGGCGCGAGGCTGATTCGGCCTGCGATGCTCGTCGGCAGGGTGGTCATGCAGGTACTGCAGTGTGCCGAGCATGAAGGCCGCGGTCTTGCCGGTGCCTGTTTGCGCCTGTCCGGCGACATCCTTGCCCTCGAGGAGGATCGGTATCGTCAGTTCCTGGATCGGGGTGCAGTAAGTGAAGCCGGCGTCCATGATGCCTTGCATGATCGGATCGGCGAAATTGAAGCTGTCGAAGCGTGTTTCAGTCAGGTGTTTCTCACTCATGGGCCCGTAGCATACCTGAAAGGCAAGCCGATGGCTGGCTTATTCTTTTTCTGTGAGGAATGGAGGTAATTTGGCGGGTGACTGGATACGAAAGCGCTTGTCACGTGATGCCTTGCCGCTCACAAGGTCTACAGCACTTTTTGCGACCCCGAACTCTCTTGCGAGAAACGCAGCGAGATGCTTGTTCGCCTTGCCCTCGACAGGTGGGGCATGAATTCTGACGCGGTACTGCCCGTTGCCATTAGCCCCCGCAAATTCATCGCATCGCGCCCCGGGCTGAACACGCAAGTTCAGCAACAGCGCCTCTCCGTCCCACCGAAACCAGTCAGTCACAAGAGTCCCCCGGGAACCCCGAAGAGGAGCGCCAGGGGAGGGATGATGAGCATTCTCAGAAAGATGAGCCCGACGATCGCGATCATGACTGAAAAATCGAGTCCCGAGGGAGCAGGAACATACCTGCGGATAGGGCGTAGCAGTGGATCGGTCAGGGCGCGGAGAATCCATGCCAGCGGATGCGTTTGCAACGAAGGAATCCAGCTCATGATCGCCAGGATGATCATGGCAGCAATAAAGATAGTGAAAGTGAGCGATACCAGGGCAGGAATTGCCCAGATGAATGCCGCAAGGATCATGCCGTTCCCGGAAAGCAGGATGATGAGCAGCAGCTCGACTGACTTGACGAGCCAGGCAAGGGCCAGCGAGGCAATATCCATACCGGCGATACCCGGTATGACCTTGCGCATCGGCCTCAGGAGCGGAGATGTGGCCCTGACGACAAACTGTGAGAGAGGGTTATGGAAGTCGACACGCAACGCCTGGAAGAGAAAACGCAGCATCACGATCAGTGCATAGGCGCCGAATACGACCTGGATCAGAAAAATGAAAGGGCTGCTGAGATAACCGGCGTCCATGGCGTCAGTCGACAGGCAGTTGGGAAGAGAGTTCGATTGAGCGATCGCGGGCAGCGGTCATGGCTTTCTTCAGGATGCGTTCGAGACCTTCCTGCTCGAACACCCGAATGGCCTGTTCTGTCGTACCACCCGGCGATGTCACTTTCGCGCGAAGGGTTGCCGGTGAGTCGTCACTCTCGAGGGCCATGCGTGCCGCACCAAGTGCTGTCTGCAGCGTCAGCAGGGTTGCTTCTTCCTCACCGAGGCCAAGGGATTGCGCACTCCGGATCATCTGTTCCATGAAAAGAAAGAAATATGCGGGGCCACTCCCGGAGACAGCAGTCACAGCATCGATCAGACCCTCATCTTCGACCCAGATGGTGATACCAGCTGCGCGCATGATCGATTCCGCAAGGTTGCGCTGCTCCTCGCTGACGGTATCACTTGCAAACAGACCCGTCGCACCGGCCTGCAACATGGCGGGGGTATTCGGCATCGTCCGCACGATGGCGCAGTCGTCACCAAGCCAGTGTCCCAAGTGTTCGATGCGGATACCGGCGGCGACGGAGAGCACCAGAGGGCGGTGTTCCCGGACAGCGGGGGCAAGATCCTGAGCGACATCGGCCATGACCTGTGGCTTGACCGCCAGCACAACGACATCGGCAGCGCTCACGGCGCTCGTGCTGTCCGTGGTGCAGTTGATATTGCTTTCTGTACTGAAAGCGTCGAGTTTTCTCCTGTCGGGATCCATGGCGATGATCCTTTCTGCAGGATGACCATCCTTTAACAGGCCCCGGATCAATGCACCGGCCATGTTACCGGCGCCAATGAATGCAATGCTTTTCTCTTTCATGGTTTCATTTTATCAAGTTCGGGCACCAAAGATTGCAGTGCCGATTCTGACCATCGTGGAACCCTCCTGGATGGCGGCTTCAAGATCGCCGGACATCCCCATCGAGAGGGTATCGAGATCATGCCCGTCGCGTCGTAATTCGTCGAACAATGCACGGACCCCTGAGAAGGCCAGATGTTGACGTTGCGTGTCGTCGGTCGGTTCGGGGAGGGCCATGAGGCCGCGCAGGCGAATATTTGGCAAGCGGGCGATTTCCCTTGCAAGTCCCCGGGCCTCTTCGGGTGTGACTCCCTGTTTGCTCGATTCTCCGCTGATGTTGATCTGCAGGCAGAGGTTCAGCAGAGGCATATCGGAGGGGCGCTGCTCCGAGAGTCGCCTGGCATGTTTCAGTGAGGCGACACCATGAACCCAGGCAAAGGCATGCGCGATCAGACGCGTTTTGTTGCTCTGGATGCCCCCGATGTAATGCCACTCGATATCGAGATCCTGCAGTTGTTCCATCTTTTCTAGGGCCTCCTGCACATAATTCTCGCCAAAGCGGCTCTGTCCTGCCTCATACGCTGCACGAATGGCCTCGGCCGGTTTGGTCTTGCTGACGGCAAGCAACGCGACTGTCGCAGGATCCCGTTCGCATGAAGTCGCTGCTAATTCAATGCGTTTGTGAATTTTTTGAAGATTTTCTCTAATTTTTTTGTAATCCGTTGTCATTCCGGGCAGGGATGGTGTAAGTTTTGAGCTACCGGGAGCATTTTACATACATAAAAAAGTGGATATAGCAGAATTACTCACCTTTACAGTCAAACAGAAAGCCTCTGACTTGCATCTCTCCGCCGGCTTGCCGCCAATGCTGCGAATCGATGGAGACATGAAACGGCTCAAGCTCCCCGATCTCGAGCAGGAGACCGTGCATGCCATGATCTACGACATCATGAACGACAGGCAACGTCGGGTGTACGAAGAGCAACTCCAGGTGGATTTCTCCTTTGCACTGCCGGAGATTGCCCGTTTCCGTGTCAACGCCTTCAACCATGACCGCGGCAGCGGCGCTGTTTTCCGGGTGATTCCCTCCGATGTCCTCACGCTCGAGGATATCGGCGCTCCAAAGGTCTTCAGGGACATCATCGATGTCAAGAACGGACTGGTTCTTGTCACCGGCGTCACGGGCTCGGGCAAGTCCACCACGCTGGCCGCCATGATCGATCACGTCAACGACCACCGTCAGCAACATATCCTGACGATCGAGGACCCGATCGAATTTCTGCACACCAGCAAGAAATGCCTGATCAACCAGCGCGAACTTCACGAACATACACACAGTTTTTCCGATGCATTGCGTGCTGCCTTGCGTGAGGACCCGGACGTTATCCTGGTTGGCGAGATGCGCGATCTCGAGACGATCCGCCTGGCACTGACCGCGGCCGAAACCGGTCACCTTGTATTCGGCACGTTGCATACCAGCTCGGCGGTCAAGACGATCGACCGGGTCATCGACGTCTTCCCGGGGGAGGAGAAGGCCATGGTGCGTTCCATGCTGTCAAACTCGATTCGCTCGGTGATCTCGCAGTCACTGATGAAGAAAATCGGCGGCGGACGTACTGCTGCCTGGGAAATCATGGTGGCAACGCCCGCAATTCGTAACCTGATCCGCGAACACAAGCTGGCACAGATGTACTCGTCTGTCCAGACAGGCCAGGCAGATGGTATGCAGACGATGGATCAGCACCTGAGGCAACTGGTCGACAGGGGCATCATTACGTCTGAAACCGCACGTGGCAGGGCAGAAAACAAAGAGGATTTCTAGAATGGATATACGACCACTTCTCGAACTCATGATCAGGCGGGGCGCCTCGGATCTTTTTTTCAGCGTCGGCCGTCCTCCCTGCATCAAGCTCAATAACATGCTGCATCCGGTCGGTTCGTCGAACCTCAGCGCTGCCCAGACGTTGAAGATCATTGAGTCACTGCTTCCCGGCAAGCACTTCGAGCGAT
>JASFFK010000167.1:0-5437 GCA_050124335.1 Chromatiales bacterium
GCCCGGACGTTCAATCGAGCTCTCGGTCGAATATGGCAACTTCAGTGGCGGCCTGCTGCTGCGCAACTTCGATGATACAGTGCGCGTCGATCACAGTTTCGAGGGACGCATGGAGCGTCTCGAGGATCAGGTCAACCTCGTGCTGACAGCCGAGCTTTTTCCAACCCTAGTCGCCAAGCCCGGGGTGTCCGGCGATGAGTGATGCAGGAAGTGTTGTCGAGGTCAACGGCCCCCTCGTGAAAGTCCGGCTGCCTCACGTGCGTACCGGCGAGCAGGTCAGTATCGGATCCCTCGCTTTGACCGGCGAAGTGCTCGGTCGCAAGGGGGACGAGGCCATCGTGCAGGTCTACGAATCCACCGAGACAGTGCGCCCCGGGGACGATGTCGTACCGCTCGGGCATCCCCTGTCCGTTGAACTCGGGCCGGGTCTGCTGGGGCGTATCTTCGACGGCGTGCAACGCCCGCTTGACGAGATTTCGCGCCTGCACGGCGACACCATACCGCGCGGGATCAGCGTGACTTCCCTGGATCGCGAGGCTGTCTGGCATTTCACACCGCGGCCCGGGCTGACGGTCGGCGAACAGCTCAGCGAAGGTTTTTCACTTGGGGAAGTGCCGGAAACGGAGTCCATCGTGCACCATATACTCGTGCCGCCGGGCATCAACGGCAAACTTGTCGAGCTTGCGCCGGCCGGCCAGTACCGCGTCGAGGATACGATCGCAGTCCTGCATGGCGCAGAAGGCAGAGAGCATCGGTTGCAACTCTTTCATCGCTGGCCTGTACGCGTTCCGCGACCCCATGTACGCCGCATTCACACCGCTGAACCTCTTCTGAGCGGACAGCGCATAATCGATCTTTTCTTTCCGGTGCTCAAGGGTGGCAAGGCAGCGATCCCGGGGCCTTTTGGTGCCGGCAAGACCATCCTGCAGCACCAGATCGCCCGCTGGTCGAATGCCGATATTGTCATCTACGTGGGCTGCGGCGAGCGAGGCAACGAACTCGTCGACATCCTCAACAGCTTTCCGGCTCTCAAGGATCCCTACTCGGGCAGGTCCCTGATGGAGCGCACCCTGCTCGTTGCCAACACCTCCAATATGCCGGTCGTTGCGCGCGAGGCCTCGATTTATGTGGGTGTGACCCTCGCCGAGTACTACCGCGACCAGGGTTATCACGTCGTGATGGTTGCAGATTCGACGAGTCGATGGGCCGAGGCGCTGCGCGAAGTTGGCGGACGACTCGGCGAAATGCCCGTCGAGGAGGGTTATCCCGCCTATCTTGCTTCCCGCCTTGCTGCCTTCTACGAGCGTGCGGGCAAGGTTGAAACCTTCAGCGGGCGCCGCGGCTCCGTGACACTCATTGGCGCCGTCTCGCCCCCGGGCGGAGATTTCTCGGAACCGGTGACAAGCCATACCAAGGAGATCGTGCGGGCCTTCTGGGCGCTGTCGAAAGAGCTGGCTGATGCGCGCCACTACCCGGCTATCGCCTGGTCGGATTCGTTTTCGGGTTACATCGATGATGTGGCCACATGGTGGGACGAACACGTCAGTACAAAATGGGCTGAGTATCGTGCCGATGCACTCGAGTTGCTTGCACAGGCCGATGAGCTTGACCGGATTGTCAACCTCGTCGGCCCGGAAGCACTCTCGGCCCAGCAACGCTGGATCCTCGAAATGGCAAGGCTCATCCGTGAGGGCTTGCTGCAGCAAAATGCTATCGATGATATCGACAGTTATGCTTCTGCAGCCAAGCAGTTCCAGTTGCTCAAGCTCATGCACGATACCTGGAAGCAGGGAGAAAGTTTGCTCTCTTCGGGCGTGCCGGTGCAGGTACTGCTCGAAATTCCCGAGCTCACGCGCGTCGTGCGTGCGAGAAGTTTGTTTGGTAATGACGAGGTTGATGCGATCCGCGAGCTTGGTATTGCGGTGAAAACGGCTTTTCGTGCCATCCACGGTGAGTATCAGCAGGTGGAGAAACTCGGATGAAGGGCGTGATTCTTCGCGACAGGGAGTACCGGCGCGTCCATGCCGCCGAGCGCGGGTTGCTGTTCATCAGGGGTGTGCCCGGTGTTGGATTCAACGAGCGGGTCCTCGTGCGAGACAGCGAGGGTAAAAAGCGCGTGGGCCAGGTGATTCGTACGTCGGGGGACCTGGTGCTGGTACAGGTGTTCGAGGGGACCCAGGGGCTTGAACCCGAGCGCACCTGGATTCGTTTTCTCGATGAACCCTTCAAGGTCGCACTTGCCCCCGCGATACTCGGACGCGTGCTCGATGGTGCCGGGCGCTCCAGGGACGGGCGTCCGCCGGTTGTCTCTTCCGTGCAACGCAATGTCAACGGGGATGTTGTCAATCCTTCTGCGCGCTCCTATCCGCGCGAATTCATCCAGACGGGTATCTCCGCGATCGACGGCCTGAATTCACTGGTTCGTGGCCAGAAACTGCCGATCTTTTCCGGATCCGGGCTGCCGCATAACAGGCTTGCCGCGCAGATCGTGCGCCAGGCGAAACTGCTTGGGGACGAATCACGCTTTTCGATCGTGTTTGCGGCCATGGGCGTGTCCCATGACGATGCGCGCTTTTTCCAGCATGAATTCGAAAAGAGCGGGGTGCTCAAGAATGTCGTGATGTTCCTGAACCTCGCGGATGATCCGCCGATCGAGCGCCTGGTGCTTCCACGCACGGCATTGACAGCGGCCGAGTATCTCGCCTTCGATCTGGATATGCACGTGCTCGTCGTCATGACGGACATGACGCTCTATGCCGAGGCAATGCGTGAAATCGCCACTGCAAAAGGGGATGTTCCTGCACGCAAGGGTTATCCGGGATATCTCTATTCCGACCTTGCCGAGATCTACGAACGGGCAGGCAGGATCAGAAACCGTCACGGCTCGATTACCATGATTCCAGTTGTGAGCATGCCGTCGGACGACATTACCCATCCGGTTCCTGACCTGACCGGTTATATCACCGAAGGTCAGATCGTCCTGTCGCGACAGCTGCACAACGCCTCCGTCTATCCGCCGATCGACATCTCGCCATCACTGTCGAGACTCATGAAGGATGGCATCGGGGAGGAGGATACACGTGAGGACCATGCACGGGTGGCCAGCCAGCTCTATGCGACCTATGCGCGCGCGCAGGAGATCAGGAATCTCGCTTCCATTATCGGTCCCGAGGAACTTTCGCAATCTGATCGTCAGTACCTGGCCTTTGCCGACCAGTTCGAAGAGCGCTTCGTCGGCCAGGATGAAGAGGAAGACCGCACCATTATCGATACGCTCAATATCGCCTGGGAAATCCTCTCCATGCTGGGACCGGAGCACCTGACACGCGTCAGGGACGAGGACATCTCCAAATATCATCGCTGGAAGGAGCACGGCGAGCAGCGTGAAGACGCGGTGAGTGGCGGTTCGGATGGCTAAACGCCTGCGACTTCCCCCGACACGGAGCACCCTGCTCTCGGTCAGACGCCAGATCGGCTTTCTCGAGCAGGGTTACCAGCTGCTCGACAGGAAGCGCGAACTGCTGACGCGCCTGCTCTATGACCGTCTGGCGACCTACCGGAAACTCCGAAAGGAGGTTGATCAGCAACTGCATGATGCCTACAAGTGGCTCGCGATCACCCAGATGCGCATGGGCAGCCATCAGCTCTACCAGGCCGGGGTAGGTATATCCCCCTCGATGGATGTCCACATTCTGCCGCGTTCGAGCCTGGGCGTGCAGTACCCCTCTGTGACTGTCAAGCGCAGACCGCTGCAGCCGGTCAGTCTCTCCATGAGTGACAGCAGTTTCGACGAAGCGCGTCTCGGGATGGCCCGGCTCGCCCTCCTGCTTGCGAAGCTCGGGGAGAGTGAAATGGCGCTCAGACGCGTCGTACAGGAGCAGCGCAAGACCCAGAAGCGCGTCAATGCCCTGCGTTACAACGTTATCCCGCGTTACCGGGAAACCATCCGTTATATCGAGAATGCGCTCGAGGAGGAAGAGAGAGATGCGCTCTTCCAGATCAAGATGCTCAGGCGCGAGGAGGAAACCGCTTAAGCCTCTCGCCAGGCGCTATCTGAAAAAAACCGACAAAGGCGCATCCCTGCCGGTTTGCTGTTGACTGGACAAAGAAAGTCTTCTATTTCGCGGACTCGTCCACTACTTTTGCGTCAGGCGCATGCTTGCGTACGGACTCTATGCCCTTGAGCGCCCCGTCACGGGTCTTGTACATCTGGGAACTGGCGATTACCTGTCCGTTGCTTGCCTTCAGTACGAAATGGAATTGACCGTTTGCTCCGGTCTTGAGTTCGAATGTTCCAGCGGCCACTGTAAATCCTCCTGCAGGTTGACTGGTTGTATCTGCTGTTGCCTGATCACAGGCGAAATCAGTATATCCGTTACTCTCATCGTGTGACACAGCTGTAAAAGCCATTCTGGCATGCAGATCTGTGCGCTGCCCGCAGTGCCTTGATCCGCGGTCCGTGTTCGTGTGTTTCAAGGGCCGGGGTTGCAGACAGAAAAAAAGTGAAAAAAGTTATTGAGTATTTCAGTAAATGCTAATATACTTATTTCCACTGAATGGCAGCAAGCATATGCCGACAGCCATTCAACCAAAATTTTGACTGCTTTTTCACTTACAGGAGATTGACATGAAATCTATCGTTAAAGCTGCAGCTCTCGCTGCGATCTTCGCTTCTTCAACTGTTGCTGCCGAGAGCTTTTTCCCGTTCGGCGACGACAACAACTCCAACTGGAACAACGACGGTTACGGTTATGGATACGGCGACGGTTCCGGTCGTGGCAAGGGTTCCGGCGAGTTCACCATGAACTTCAGCGGCAAGGCAGACGCCGACATGGATGCCAATACGCGCACTGATTTCTACGGCGCCAACGACGGTCGTTTCTACAACTACAACACGCCTTACGGTTACGCTCCGTACTACGGCGCACCGGTTGCTCCCCAGATGCCTGCTCCTGCAGCACCTGCAGCCAAGTAAGAGAAGTGAACTCCGTCTGACGGAGAATGCTTCCAGCGAGAACCCCGCTTCGGCGGGGTTTTCTTTTGCCTGGTGACAGGACCACCGCACTGGTTTCCAGGCGCCATCAAGCAGTGTCCGAACATGCTGGATGTGAATCTTCCGGGGGCACTTTATAAAGCGGTTCTCTTCAAAGTGGCGACATGATGCCCTATCCGGGAAATGCCATCTTCAAATCAAGAATGGTCAGCCGGCAAGCGCTGTCCTGATGGCGAGCGGTTGCTGCGGAGACCCCAGGGCACCTGTGTCGGTCTGCGCTGCGTCTTTTGCGATTCGTGGAGCTGTGTTGTGAAGGCCGGGTTGCAGACAGAAAAAAAAGTGAAAAAAGTTATTGAGTATTTCAGTAAATGCTAATATACTTATTTCCACTGAATGGCAGCAAGCATATGCCGACAGCCATTCAACCAAAATTTTGACTGCTTT
>JASFFK010000168.1:0-5428 GCA_050124335.1 Chromatiales bacterium
GGTGGCAGGCCAAAACTGCGCTCGACGCACTGCCCGTCACCTGGGACCGCGGAGAGAACGTGCAGGTCAGCAGCGACTCCATCAGCGCCATGCTCGACGAGGGACTGGATGCGGAGGAGGCCTTCATCGGCAACGAGGCAGGAGATCCCACAAGCGCCCTGGCTGCCGCAGCGACAACCGTCGAGGCGGTGTATGGCTATCCCTACCAGAACCACGCCCCCATGGAGCCGATGAATGCGACCGCACTCTGGACGCCTGAGCGTTGTGAAGTCTGGTGCCCGACGCAGAATGGCGAGGCGGCACTCGAGGCCACTGCCGAGGCCGCCGGCTTGCCTGCGAGCCAGTGCGACGTCTACAAGATCCACCTCGGTGGGGGCTTCGGCCGGCGCGGGGCCTTCCATGATTTCGTCAAACAGGCCGTGGCCATCGCAAAGCAGATGCCCGGCACACCGGTCAAGTTGCTGTGGACGCGCGAGGAGGACATGCAGCATGGCCATTATCATCCGATCACAAAAGCGAAACTGACCGGCGGCCTCGATTCAGATGGCGACCTGACCGCGCTGCACATGCGACTCTCGGGACAGTCGATCCTCGCCTCGGTCAACCCGAACTGGATGCAGAATGGCGTCGACATGTTTGTCTTCCAGGGTCTGATGCCCGACGGCGACCATGCCATCAGCTACAGCATCCCGAACCTGCTCGTGGACCATGCCATGCGCAATCCGCCAGTCCCGCCGGGTTTCTGGCGCGGAGTCAATGTCAACCAGAACGCCGTTTACATGGAGTGCTTCATGGATGAGCTCGCGCATGCCGCGGGAGCGGATCCGCTCGACTTCCGGCGCAAGCTCATGACCGATCATCCGAAGAGCCTGGCCGTGCTGAACGCCGTGGCGGAGAAAGCCGGCTGGGGCACGCCTGCACCCGAGGGGGTCCACCGCGGCCTCGCGGTCTGCAAGGCGTTTGCGAGCCATGTTGCAGCCTGTGCCGAAGTCTCGGTCAGCAAGACAGGCAAGCTCAGAATTCACCGCATCGTCGCCGCAACCGATCCCGGCTACGCGGTCAACCCGCAGCAGATCGAGGCACAGGTCGAGGGCTCTTTCGTCTTCGGTCTCTCGGCCCTGCTCTATGGCGAATGCACCATCCGCGAGGGCGGCGTCGAGCAGACCAACTTCAGCAATTATCCCACGATGCTCATCGACGAGATGCCGGAGGTCGAGGTCATCATCATGCCATCCGGAGGCTTCTGGGGCGGCATCGGCGAACCGACCATCGCTGTCGCGGCACCTGCCGTACTCAACGCGATATTCGCCGCGACCGGCAAGCGGATTCGTCGCATTCCGCTCAAGCACAGCGATCTGACACCGGTCTGACTTGACTGCGCGATGACACAGCAGGCAGATGATATCGCCGTGCTCTCCGCGGCATCTGCCTGGCTGCGGGAAGGCCGGCGTGTCGCTCTCGGCATGGTATTGCGGACCTGGGGCTCGTCACCCCGCCCGCCCGGCTCACTGCTCGCCATGAATGACAGTGGCAACTACTCTGGATCCCTCTCCGGTGGCTGTGTCGAGGAGACACTCGTCGCCAGCTACGCCGACGGGGATATCGCAGGACCGCAACCGACGACCATCGATTTCGGGGTTGATCACCAGGAAGCCTCGCGCATGGGACTCCCCTGCGGGGGTCGCCTCGAGGTACTGGTCGAGGAACTCCGTGATGAACAGCAGATCACGGAGCTGCTCGAGCGGCTGGCTCGCGGTGAACTGGTGGCCCGCACCATCGACTGCGTCACGGGCAGGACGAGCCTGCAGACGGGGCACGACGGACCGGAACTTGCCATTCTCGATGACCGGATCACGAAGACTTTCGGCCCTGCGTGGCAGCTGCTGCTGATCGGTGACGGCCAGCTTGCCCGGCATCTCGCCAGCATGGCGTCACAGCTCGACTATCGTGTCACCATCTGCGACCCGCGCGACATTTACAGCGCCCCGGTGCCTGCCGGGATTACTTTCACAGAGGCCATGCCAGACGATGCCGTGAGAAGCATCAGCGACCAGGCGCGTACGGCAATCGTCACGCTGGCGCACGATCCGAAACAGGACGACCTCGGGCTCAGCGCCGCGCTCGAATCCGGTGCCTTCTACATTGGCGCACTGGGCTCGCGACAATCGGCCCAGGCCCGCAACAGGCGCCTGGAAGCACTCGGCTATTCGCAGGCTGATATCGCGCGTATCCATGGACCCGCCGGTCTTGCGATCGGCAGCAAGCGACCCGCCGAGATCGCCCTCTCCATCCTCGCCCAGATCACGGCGATTCGAAACGGCGTTGCCAAAGCGAATGGCTGAGGTCACAGGAATCCTGCTCGCGGCAGGCAGTGCCGTGCGGTTCGGCAGCAACAAGCTGCTGCATCCCCTGCCCGGTGGCACGCCGGTTGCCGTGCAGGCTGCGCAACGCCTGGTCGATGCGGTGCCGAACAGCATCGTGGTGACAAGGCCGGACGACGAGAGTCTCAGGGATGCGCTTGCGGCGACGGGCCTGGGCATCATCGACAATCCGTTTGCCAGTGAAGGCATGGGAACGAGCCTTGCCAGGGGCGTGCTTGCGACACGGGATGCGTCAGGCTGGATCATTGCCCTTGCCGATATGCCCTGGATCGAACCTGCCACCCTGTGTGCCGTGGCCGCCCGCCTGCGCCAGGGCGCGTCCATGGCAGCCCCTTCACATGCGGGACACCGGGGCCACCCGGTCGGCTTTTCCAGTGACTGGAGAGAGGAACTCTGCGGACTGTCCGGCGATGCCGGGGCGAGGCGACTGATCGAGGCTCACCCGCAGGCTCTCGAACTCATCGAGACGGCCGATCCGGGCATCTTCAGGGATATCGACTACCGGCACGATCTGCCCTGAGCAACAGGCCGGTTTCCGGGCCGGCACCGGTCCTGAACGGATACACTCGACGCATGGCACGGCTCAAGCCAGCCTTGATCCTCTTCATTCTGCTGAACCCCTTCCTGATGAGCGTCTATCTCATCAGTCTCATCAGGGAGCTGTCGCTGAGGGAGTTTTTCTCCGTCATGGCACGGGCGCACCTTATCAGCGCTGTTGCCTCCATCCTTTTCGCCATCGCCGGCGATGCCATCTTCGAGGATGTCTTCCGGGTACGCTTTGCCTCTTTCCTGACCTTCGGCGGCATCGTCTTCCTGATGATCGGGGTGCGTTCCGTCTTCTCGGGCAAGATCCTGCTGTTTGAAACCCATGGCAGCCCCGAACATCTCGCGGGCGCCGTCGCGATGCCGTTCATGATCGCCCCCGGGACCCTGAGCGCAAGCGTGCTGATCGGTTCCGTCCAGCCTCCCGGCATGGCGGCAGCTGCTGTCGGCATCCTTCCTCTCGATCATGCTCTTCAAGTGGATCCATGATCCCTTGCAAAAGCGCAACGAGCGCCTGCTCAACCGCTATGTCGAGATCTGCGGCCGGGTGGTTGCGCTCTTTACCGGGACCTATGCAACCCAGATGATCGCCCGCGGCATCGAGATGCTCTTCATTCTCAGGGCCTGATCTGCCACGCAGACCGGGTATGTAGAAAATCGCCGCCCGTTCAGCGATAGGTGATGACAAAAAACCAGAGCGTCATCAGGCTGCCAGCGAGGATCACGAAACCGCGAACGAACATCTGCGGTATTTGTCGTGATATGTGTGCCGCTATGTACCCGCCGGCGACCGTGCCAAGCAGCACGATCATGCCTTCGCGCCATGCAATCGCTCCCTCGGCAATGAACAGGGCGATGGCGATCAGCGAGACGAGCGAGGAGACCAGCAGCTTGATGCCGTTCATGGCGTTGATATCCGTCTGCCCCGCCAGCACCAGGTAACTCAGCAGGATGATGCCGAGCCCGGCATTGAAAAAGCCGCCGTAGGTGCAGACACCCACAAGCAGCAGGAGCAGCAGCACTGTACCGGCCCGGCCTGCATGTTGATGGCGCGATGCGAAGCCCTTCAATGCCCGATTGAGCCTGCCGCCAAGGGCAAACAGCAGGGTCGCGAAGAGCAGCAGCCAGGGAATGGCTTCCCTGAAAAGGGTTTCCGGTGTCTGCAGCAGCAGCCAGGCGCCTGTCGCACCGCCAAGCAGGCTGGCAAGCGTGTATTTCAGCAACTCTTTTCGATGGGCTGCGAGTTCATGGCGGAAGGCCCAGGCGCCGCTGAGATAGCCCGAGCAGGAGGAGAAGGTATTGGTGGCATTGGCGCTCACGGGAGGGACGCCGACAAACAGCAACGCCGGGAACGTAATGAAACTGCCACCACCTGCAATCGAGTTCAGCATACCGCCTGCAAACCCGGCAGCAAAAAGAACAAGCCATTCGATCGACACTAGCTGAGCCCGTGATGCCAAAAGGAGCAGGATACCAGTTTGCAGGAACCGGGAATCATGCGCATGAGAGGCAGCGGCAGATAACTCAGAACGAGGTTGAGAACCCGATGCCGATATGGAGATTCGGTGGCCAGCCGGAAGCATCAGCCGATGCAGGCCCGACTTCAGACTTGCGAGCCTCGAGCACCGCTCGGGTCGTGGAGACCCCGTCCGTGTAGCTGTGGCTCACGCTGGTAAAGAGCCCCTCCACCACCACGGTCCGACCGGCCCTGTAGTCGGCCGGGTCCAGAAACCCGGGAATCCGGGCCAGCACACGGCCATTCGAGGGTCGCGAGAGTCGGGGCCATCCGGACTCGAGCGGATAGCTCAGGATCTCGAGCAGGGTCTCGTCACTGCGGTTGGTCGTGGCGATCAGGGTGCCGCCCCAGGCGACATCCCTGCCCCGGAAAGCATCCGGATCGAGAATGGCGTCGGCTGGCGTGAAGCTGGCGAGCGCATCCCGTTCCCCGACGGATTCACATCCTGCGAGCAACAGCAGCAGTGTCAGGCATACGAGCAACCGCATTACTTTGCGTCCGCGGGTGGCGGGCTTGACCTGATGACGGGTGGCCGCGGATACCTGTAGTAGGGAGCGTGCCAGTAGTAGTGTGGCCAGCCGAAATAGTAACGGTCATACCACCAGGGGGAGTAATAGACAGGTTCGGGCACCTGGTAGTTGCCGGCCCAAAGTTTGCGCTGCCGCACCTCGACGACGGGATAGGTGTAGCTGTAGTCCCCCACCTTGCCCCTGGTCACACCGGCGAGACTGCCGACAACAGTGAGCCTGTTGGGCTCGCGATACTCGGCCGGATCGACGAAACCGGGAATTTTGGCCATGAAACGCCCCGTCGAGACTCTGCGATCGTCCGGCTCCGAGAAAGATTCGAGCGGTTTGCCAAGAATTTCGACGAGTGAGTAGTCTTCCCTGTTGGTGATACCGAGTACTGTGCCGCCCCACCGCACGAGCTTGCCCCTGTTGGCCTCCGGCATCTCTGCGGCCTGCGTGATGGTGACCTCGGAGACATC
>JASFFK010000169.1:0-5426 GCA_050124335.1 Chromatiales bacterium
GATGATTGGGACTTTTCGGAGATCTACGCAAATCTCAGCTGGAACTGGCTCTCTGGTGGCATCGCCTACACAGTCGATTCAGATGCCGGCGGTGATGATGACAACATCTACGGATACATCGCAGCCACACTGGACCTCGCACTGCTGACCCCCCAGCTCACCGACTGGAGCACGACACTTACTATTGGTGGCTACGATTTCGATGGCGGTGGTGATGATGACTATACACACTATACGCTTGACATCACCAAGAGCGCGGGAGACTACGGCGATTTCACCCTCACGGCGGCCTATGTCGACAACCTTCCCTTTGATGGCAATCCCGACGAGTCAGACACCTCTATCGCAGTGTCCTGGACCAAAACCTTCTGATCCTGTTGCCTGGTTCGGCACCCCTGCATGACAGGGGTGCCTCTGAAAGAATCCTCAAAATTCTACTGGAGTACTACATATGAAAATGGTAACCGCCATCATCAAGCCCTTTAAGCTGGATGATGTTCGAGAGGCGCTCGGTGATCTGGGTCTCTCGGGAATCACGGTGACTGAAGTCAAGGGCTTCGGCCGCCAGAAAGGGCACACGGAACTCTACCGTGGTGCCGAATACGTCGTCGATTTCCTGCCCAAAGTGAAAGTCGAGGCGGCGGTCCCTTCCGAGCTTCTCGAGCAGGTGATCGAGGCAATCAGCAAGGCCGCCCAGACCGGCAAGATCGGGGACGGCAAGATCTTCGTCTCGTCGATCGAGCAGGTCGTCCGAATCCGTACCGGTGAAACCGGTAAAGACGCACTTTAAGCATACGAGGTAAGTACAATGGAAGATATTTTAAATCTTCGCTACGCGCTTGATACCTTCTACTTCCTGGTATCGGGTGCGCTGGTCATGTGGATGGCGGCCGGTTTCGCCATGCTCGAGGCGGGGCTGGTCCGCGCCAAGAACACCGCCGAGATCCTGACCAAAAACGTCTCACTCTTCGCCGTCGCCTGTATCATGTACATGCTGATGGGCTACAACATCATGTACCCGGCTGATGGGAACGGCTGGTTCCCTGTACTGGACTTCTCTTTCATGTTCGGTGGTGACAACGATCCGGCAGAGGTTCTCGGTCAGGACCCCGCGGCCTGGTACGACGGCAGCTACTATTCCGGCATGTCGGATTTCTTCTTCCAGGTTGTCTTCGTCGCGACCGCCATGTCCATCGTCTCCGGTGCCGTGGCCGAACGCATGAAACTCTGGTCCTTCCTGCTGTTTGCAGTGGTCATGACAGGTTTTATCTACCCGGTCCAGGGCTACTGGAAGTGGGGCGGTGGCTGGCTGGATGCTGCCGGTTTCAATGACTTTGCCGGATCCGGTATCGTTCACCTCGCTGGTGCGACTGCTGCGCTTGCCGGTGTGCTGCTGCTCGGCGCGCGCAAGGGCAAGTACGGACCGAAAGGCCAGATTAATGCAATCCCGGGTGCAAACCTGCCACTTGCGACACTGGGTACCTTTATCCTGTGGCTCGGCTGGTTCGGTTTCAACGGCGGCTCCGAGCTCATCGTCTCCAATGTCGGTGAAGCCAACGCTGTTGCAGCTGTCTTCGTCAATACCAACATGGCTGCCGCCGGCGGTGTTGTTGCAGCCCTGATCACGGCACGCCTGCTTTTCGGCAAGGCTGATCTGACCATGGCGCTCAACGGCGCGCTCGCGGGTCTTGTTGCCATCACGGCCGAGCCGCTGGCTCCGGTGCCATGGCTTGCAACAGTGATCGGTGCGATCGGCGGCATCATCGTTGTCTTCTCGATCGTCGGCCTCGACAAGCTGAAGATCGACGATCCGGTCGGTGCGATCTCGGTCCATGGTGTCGTCGGAATGTGGGGCCTGATCGCGGTTGTGCTCTCGAATGCAGACGCAACCATCGGCGCGCAGCTGACTGGCCTCGTCGCGATCTTCCTCTGGGTCTTCGTGACCAGCTTCATCGTGTGGCTCATCATCAAGGTGATCATGGGCATCCGCGTCAGCGAGGAAGAGGAATACGAAGGCGTGGATCTCGGCGAATGTGGCCTGGAAGCCTATCCGGAGTTCGTCAAGAGCTGATCCTTCAATCTGGCACAGGACGTGCCTTTCAACCACATGAAACCGGGGCCTCAAACCCCGGTTTTTTCATGTCTTCTCTTTTCCCCGGGTTGGCTGGTTCACGGAGGCAATCCCGGGTATGCTCGGAAGCATGATGATGCTGACAGGATTTGATGAAAGGCTGCCCGCAAAGTGGCTGATGATACTGGCCTGCGGCTTATTGTTCCGGATTGTACCGGTCGCGGCTGAGACTGATGCTCTCGAGTATCTCAACAGCCTCAGAGCGGAGGCCGGCATGACGCAGCTCGGGAACGACGGGGAACTTGCCAGGTCGGCCCAGAATCATGCCGATTATCTTGTGCTGCACTTGCAGGGCGATGTCAGCCGCATGTCATCAGCTCATGACGAGTCTCCTGGTCGCGAGGGCTTCACAGGCAGGACGCCACAGGACCGTGCAGTTGCTGCCGGCTATCCTCACAGGCAGGTCAAGGAGAACGTGGCGATTGGCCATGCGACGCCAGTCGAGGCCATCGACGGTCTCATGGCAGCCATCTACCACAGGCTGGCATTCCTCGATTTCAGCATCGACCAGGTCGGCGTCGGGTCCGCGAGCAAGACAGATGTTTTCATGCTCGGTCGTTCCGATCTGCAGGCGACATGCTATCAGCGTCCCGCAGATGCCTTGCCCGATCCCCCTGTGGATTGCGCCGGTGTCACCGTCACCCGTTCCTTTATGGATCAGCTTTGCGACAGTGTTCCTGATTCCGCACTCTTTCAGCCGCCCTGGCCCGAGGCCTGTCCGAATGGTGTCAGGTTGCGGAAAGATTACATGGAAAGGTTCTGTGCGAATCCTCCGGCTGACGCCCTGCATGGCCGGGGGGGAGAGTATTTTCTTCTGTGTCAGGGACAGCTCAGGATCAGGGCAGAGTGGATGCGCAATTTCTGCAATGCTCCTCCGCCAGGCGCTGAATACAGGTTCAGCGGCAAGCACTACATGATGTGTGAGCCTGAAAAAAAGATCGCCGCGGAATGGCTCGAATCCGTCTGTCGCAATACCTCTGAAAATAATCGTTACGCCGATTCAGGAGTCTATTACGAGATGTGCGCAGTTCCTTTCAGGGTGCGTGCTGACTATCTGGGGACACTCAACCGGCGCCAGCAAATGCTGCAACCCAACCTCGTCGTCTGGCCTCCTGACAAAGCCACCGGGATCTCGCCTGTTTTCTACGAAGAGGCGCCGGATCCGTTGCCGGACTATTCAGTCTCCGGTTATCCGCTCTCGGTCGAAGTCAATCCACAGGTCGCGGGCCCTGTTGTGTTGAAGTCATTCCGGTTGTTCCGCGAGGAAGGTGGCGCCCGGACCCCTGTCGAGAATACCCGCCTGCTCGATGCAGGAAGCGACCCGAACGAGCGTTTCAGCGATCGGCAGTTCGCGCTCTTTCCGCTCGAGAGGCTGGAGTGGAATACCCGTTACCACGCCGAGGTGGTGCTGAGTCTTGGAGGGAGCGTTTTTGAAAAGCGCTGGAGCTTCACGACGCGCGGTACACCTGCTCCGCTGATACGGATTGGCGAATTGACAGAAAGTCTGCAGATGCCCCTGAATCGGGACGTCATCATCTACTACCCGCCAACACACCATGAGCCCTACACCCTCGAAAAGCTCGTCAGTTTCCATGGTGCCGATATCGAGCTGGATTTCGAGGGCCTCGATTACAACACGGCAAGGGTCAGGTTTACGGGCACGCAATGCAGCGATATCGAGTGGCGCTTTGCCGATGGCAAGCGCGTCAATATCGAGCTCGAGGGGTGTTGAAGCGGCAGGTCCTTCCGGTTATTCCCCGGCTACTGCGTCCGCTTCTTCAGTCTCGACAGGCTCCGAGTAATCGCAGCCACGCTGCGGGCAGACCTTTTCCGTGCCGCGAGACTTGGTCGTCTTGATCGTCAGGATAGGCCAGCTGCACTTCGGACAGATCTCCTGGACAGGCTGGTTCCAGACGGCATAGTCGCACTTGGGGTAGGTCGAACAGGAGAAGAAAATCTTGCCGCGGCGCGATTTGCGTTTCATGAGTGTGCCCTTCGCGCATTGCGGGCAGCCGACACCGGTATCCACGGGTTTCTCGAGCGGCTCGATGTGCTTGCACTCTGGATAGGCCGAGCAGCCGATGAATTTGCCATAGCGGCCGTTGCGGATCAGCAGGTCCGAGTCGCACTTGGGACATTTGCGGTCCTGGACGATCTCGGGTTCCTGCTTTTCGCCGCCCTCGCCGAGGTCTCTGGTGTAGTTGCAGTCTGGATAGCCGGTGCAGGCGATGAAACGGCCGTTGCGGCCGAGCTTGATGACGAGATCCTTGCCGCACTCGGGGCACTTCTCGTCGGTTGGCTCCTGGGTGACCTCTGACCGATCCACATTCTCGCCGGTATGTTCGACGCGGTCCCTGAAGGGTTGCCAGAACTTTTCGAGCAGCGGAACCCACTCTTCCTCGCCACGGGAAACCGCATCGAGTTCGTCTTCCAGCTTTGCCGTAAAGTCATAGTCGACATACTGGGTAAAATAGTTTGTCAGGAATTTCTTGACGACACGGCCCACGTCGGTCGGGATGAACCGTTTCTTGTCCATCGTGACGTATTCGCGATCCTGCAGGGTCGAGATGATGGATGCATAGGTCGAGGGTCTCCCGATGCCGTGTTCCTCGAGCGCCTTGACGAGGCTTGCCTCGTTGTAGCGCGGCGGCGGCTCGGTGAAGTGCTGCTCGGGCCGGATTGAGAGCAGGTCGATCTCTTCGCCTTCCTTGAGAGGCGGCAGCAGCTTCTCATCCCCGCTCCCCCTGGGGGCATCATCCTCGCCCTCGAGATAGACACTCATGAATCCGGGTTTCGCGATGGTTGAGCCGCTGGCGCGAAAAATACCCTTGTCACCGGCGGCGAGATCGGCCGAGACGGTATTGATGGTGGCGTGCGTCATCTGGCTGGCTATTGTGCGCTTCCAGATGAGCTCGTAGAGCTTGCGTTGCTCGTCGCTCAGGGCGTGAGAGATCTCTTTGGGGACGTTGCGGATCGATGTCGGGCGAATCGCCTCGTGCGCTTCCTGGGCATTTTTCGATTTGGTCTTGAAGCTTCTGGGCTTCTCGGGATGCATCTCCTTGCCCCAGGTTTCGCGGATGTAGTCGCGAATGTCATCGATCGCCTCGTTCGCGAGCGTCACGGAGTCCGTACGCATGTAGGTGATCAGGCCGACAGCTCCCTGGCCGATGTCCACGCCCTCGTAGAGTTGCTGGGCGATGCGCATGGTGCGCTTCGCCGTGAAACCGAGTTTGCGCGAGGCCTCCTGCTGCAGCGTTGAGGTAATAAATGGAGGCGCCGGATTGCGCTTGCGCTG
>JASFFK010000170.1:0-5398 GCA_050124335.1 Chromatiales bacterium
CGAGGTGCCGACGTCCCCGATGAGCACATGGGGATGGCGCACGCCATATTCGCGAATCGCCTTCTCGGTGAGATCGAGGTTCCTGCCGGTGACATAGACGACCAGCACGCCATGCTGCTCGGTGAGTTCGTTGAAGAGCTCGATGGCACCGGGGTCGGCCGGCCAGCTGCCGTTCGGGAGAAGCGTCCTGTCAAGGTCGGTTGCGAGTATCTGCATCTTTGTTTGCCCTGTTGCTCAGGGTGTCATCCTGGCTCCTCGCGGAGCCTGTCGTTCAGGCCGCCGGGGCAATGAGATCTTTCCTGCCGGCATCGTTTTCACGATAGACCCGGAAGTCGTGCGCCTGCAGGTCAGCCTCGAGCGTCAATGTCTCTTCCGGATGGCTCCAGGTCATCTTCAGGATATGGGGTTCATCGCCGGAGATTGAAAGCTCTCCGTCAAAAGCGGGCGAGGTGTTGCGCATACGGATCAGCTCGAGCTGGTCGAGCACGATGGGGCGTTCCAGCCCGAGCTCGACATCGATCATGCCGAGGGTCGTGCGGTTGATCTCCTTGTGACTCGCGGTGCGGCCCTTTTTGGCAGCGGCATAGTCATTGGTGCCTGCAAAGAGATCGAGATACCAGACCTGGGGCAGTCCGGGCATGAACATCTGGATGGCGCGTGCGAGCAGCAGCTTGCGCTCGTCCTCGCCGAGGGCGCTGAAGAAGGTTGCGTTGACCTGGTAGTAGTCGATCTTGTTGCCGTCGGCATCGTAGAGTTCTTTCGTCAGGCCGCCACGCTCGAGAATGGTGTCGACGATCTTGTCGATGCGTTCGTCGCTGAGCAGGCCCTCGTGATAGACGCCGTCGACTGTCTTGCCCTTGAGGTCCAGAACAGGAATGCCATCGTGGCAACCGAGCATGTTGATGGTCTGCAGCCCCTTTCCCTGGATCTCGCCGATCCATCGCAGCAGAGGCCTCTTGTCGCCGTTTTCCAGCGCATCGATGACGAGGCCCGGAAAGAAGAAATCGTAGATGGGATAACCTTCCCGAGCGATCTCCTCGTGGATGCCGGCGCCGTATTCCGAGTGGATTTCGGGAAAGATTGTCAGCCTGTATTTTTCTGCGATCCCGCGCAGGCGTTCGAGGTATTCCCAGGTGCCGGGGCGGTTGAAGAAGTTCGTCTCGCCGGGAGCCTTGTGCAGGTAGGCGAAGGCATCCAGCCGGATGATCCTGGCGCCGTAGCTGCCGAGCTTGCGCAGGGTGTCGTCGTAGAATTGCCAGACGAGCTCGCTGCGTGCATTGAGGTCCATCTGGCCCAGGTAGTCGCGCTTGCTGCAGACCGCCTTGATCACGGCATCGCTGAACTGCTCATAGGCTTCCAGGTCCCTGCGGTCGAGAAAGCCCTTGTTCTTGATGAGGATCTTGACGTGATTGGCTAGTTCCTCGGCTGTCTCGGGGTCCAGGTCCTTGATGTCCGCAAAATCCTTGATCGTGATTTCATCGAAGTCGACCTTCTGGTAGAAGGTGTTCCAGTAAGCCTTGAGTGTGCCGTCGGGAAAGCGAATCCGCAGGATCGGCAAGTCGGGCTTGCGCATGAAGAGCTTCTCCATGTGCTCCCTGTCAGGGATGACATGCCCGTCAGGTCCCGTTTTGCCATGGTCTTTCCAGAATTCGTCCCAGTCGATGAAAAAGTCGCGGTACTTCGAATCCTTGCCGTTCTTCAACAGGTCCTGGAATTGCGGCGATCGCACGGAGAGGTGGTTGAGCACGAGGTCGAGCTTGATCTGGATGCCGAGTTCGTTCAGTGCATCCAGGTCTTCCGGGCTGACGAGCTCTTCGTTGATATCGTAATCGATGATCGAGAAGCCACGGTCGAGATCGCTGTGGAAAAAGGTCGGAAGAATATAGAAGAGAGAGAAGGTATCCCTGAACGCGGGTTCCCTGAGCATCTCGATCGTGTCCGAGAGCTTTTTGCCGATGCTGTCTGGGTAGGCATTCAACATGACCCCGCGTGGCAGGGTTCGCTTTCCGGGGTCCGGTGTTTGCTTCATGGGCATCCCGTCTTGTTTGTTCGTTTACTGGTTGCCGGACCGGGATGTGGCCTGGAACTTCTCTGGTGATTCTAAAGCGATTGCCGCAGGCATGGAAGTGACGCGGCCCTCTTTCTAGCGCACGGAGAACTGCCTGACTGAGCGTGCCAGTGCCTGAAGCTGCTCTTTGGTGTCGCGTTCCCTGTAGCGGATCATGATGTACTGCTCGATGATCGTGCCGGCAGCCTCCCGCAGGTCGGGGCGTTGAGCGCCGATGCGCTGCAGGTAGTCGAGAGGGCCTTCGTTGGGATGCCGTGCGAGGCCAATACCTGACAGTTTTCTGGAAAAGCGCTTGTAGAGTCGTGTTGCGGGGTCAGGTGCATCCCTGTTGAGACGCATGACGAAAAACGTGAAGAGCAGGATCAGCAGGGTCGCGGCCAGTATCGCGATGGTCATGAGAAGCGGACGCGAGAGCCTGTCGAGGCCAAAGAGCGAGAGCAGGTTGCGCTGGCGTTGCTGATCGAAATTGACGACCCAGCGTTGCCAGTTCAACTGAACGGAATCGACCAGCCATTTTGCCTGCGAGCCGAGACGGGACAGCAGCCCCTTGTCATCGACGCGAAAGATCAAGCGGCCATCACTCTCGACAGCTCCGAGGTCGAGTTCGCGTTCCACGCGCTCCGGCGCAACGGCGGCTGTCGGGTCGATGCGCACCCATCCGCTCTGCTCGAGCCAGACCTCTGCCCAGGCATGCGCATCCGACTGCCGTACGCGCAGGTAGTTGCCGATCGGGTTGTACTCGCCGCCCTGGTAACCGGTCACGATTCGTGCAGGGATGCCGGCTGCGCGCGCCAGGGTCACGAAGCTGGTCGCATAGTGCTCGCAGTAGCCGCGGCGTGTCTCGAAGAGAAACTCGTCGACCGGGTTGTCGCCGAGCACCGGAGGTCGCAGCGTGTAGATGAAGGGTTGCCGGTTGAAGTGCGCCAGTACCTTGTTGATGAACGCTTCATCACCTGCGCTTTCCTGCTTCAGTTGCCGGGCAAAGTCGCGCACGCGCACTGTTGTCCTGTCCGGAAGCTGCAGGGCGCGTTGTTCATCATCCTGTCTCAACTCGGCATTGATGAAGTCGATGCCCGATGTCACGGAGTATTGCAGTGTATCGGTGATTGGCTTGGCGGCAATCAGCCGAAAATCGCGTGTCAGACTTGTGTTGTCGGGCAGGGTCGCTGGCAGGTCGAGCGCGAACAACCAGGGCTGGTCGCTCGCTTCCATGACAACGTCATACTCGATGAAGTCGGACATGAGTTCATAGTTGGTTGGTGTTTGCTCCAGTAGCGGGCCGGTCGTCCAGTCCCTGCCGTTGCTTTCCCAGAGTACCGGGCCGCGCCAGTAGAGTTCTCGCTGTTCGGGAATCTCGCCTTTGAAAGTCACCCTGAAGGCCGTTGCACCGGACTGGCTCAGCTGGCTGATCGTACCGAGGCTGATGGAATCACTCAGTCCAGTGACACCAATCCGTTCATGGCTCGTGATTTCCCAGAGCGGTGAGGCCAGCCGCGGAAAAAGATAGAAGAGAATGATCGTGACCGGGATTGCCGGAATGACAATGCCTGCAATTGCTCGCAGGTTGGTCAGGATCTCCTCTTCCGGCTCGCTCCTGTTCAGGGTCGTGAGCAGCCAGACCAGCATGATCATCACCAGCATGAGATAGAGCGTGAAGAGCAGGCCGTTTTCGAACAGGAACTGGGTCGCAATGGTGAAAAAGGCGATAAAGGTCAGGACGTAGATATCCCTTCGCTTGTTGACCTCGAGGATCTTGAGCCCGAACAGGGTGACGAGGAATGCGACCCCGGGTTTTGTGCCGACGGGCAGGCGGTATTCTGCGTAGACGATCAGGATGCCCGCAACCAGCAGCGGCAGCATGAGCCATTTGCGAATTCTGGCCTGGGAGGGTTTCCGGAGGAACAGCCGGATGCCCGCCATGGCGAGGAAGAAGAGCAGGACGGATATCTCGATATGCCAGACGTGCGGGATGACCGATGCGATCATCAGGCCGATCGCGGTGAAGAGGATCGGGCTGGAGAGCGGGCGTTCGTGGAGCCTCTCATTCATGACCGTCGAGTCCGAAGAGCGCCAGTGCCGTGAGGCACTGCAGTTCGTGCCTTTTCCCGCGTGAGGGCTCGATCTCCCTGCCCGGCAGTTTCAGGCTGTAATCCATGCGCATCTCGCCGGCATCGAGTATCGCCCGGCTGAGAAGTCGCAACCGCTCTTCGTTGCCGACATCGGGCAACGCCTCCCAGTCGAGGCAGAGCTGGTCTGTCCTGTCACCCCCGAACAGCTTGCAGAAAAGGCCGCGCTCACGGGCGGCAACTTTCCAGTCGACATGCTGCAGCGAATCGCCATCACGGTAATAGCGATGACCGACAAAGTCGTCAGCGCCGCGTCCTGAGTCGCCGGTTTCCGCCGCGCTGTCATCAGGGCTGGTCAGCCTGGGCGCTTCTCTTGCCGGGCTCGGGAAGACGATGCACTGCTGATCTGTCTGCAGGTAACACCAGGCATGGAAAAGCCCGATCGGGTAGTCGGTGGAGAGCCGGATTCTGCCGGGCCGGAAGATACCGCGCCGCGGTGCATGCAGCATGACACCCAGGGTCGCGTCGCTGCTGGCGTCGACGTCTGCGACGGATGACGCAGTCGTCCCTGATGTCGTGCTCATGGCGATCCCGGGACGCGAGCGCTTGCGCTCATTGTGCAACCGCAGCATGAAGTGCGCCGTGTTTCCTGCAAAGACGGGTTCGGTGGAGAGCGGGGTGATGCGGAGACCGGCGAGGTTCCACCAGGTCAACACCATGCTGACGAGACCGATGCTGGCAAGGAAAAAGCCGGTCAGGAAGCCCAGGTTGCTGGCCGAATTGATGGAAGCGATCAGGATCACGACGACAAGGATTGCGAAGAGCAGGCCATAGCGGGTCGGCAGGATATAGACCTGGCGCGGCGAGATGGTGATCACTCCCTGCCTGTCGGTGTGACCGACCCGGGCGAAGCGTTGCAGGTCCGGGATCAGTGTTCTGGCGGTCATGGTACCGGGACGGCATCCAGGATGTGTTGCCCGACATCCGTGCCAGAGCGTCCCTCGAGATCCCTGATGCGGTGCGAGACAACGGCTGGCAGTACGGCCTGGACATCTTCCGGGAGAACTTCCCTGCGCCCTTCCATGAGCGCCCAGGCGCGTGCAGACGAGAGCAGGGCGATGCCCGCGCGCGGCGAGAGGCCATGCTCGAATCGCGCCGTCGTGCGCGTGAAATCGATCAGCGACTGGACATAGTCGAGCAGGGCGGATGCAACATGAATTGCGCGTGTCTCTGCCTGCAGGGCCTTGAGCTGGTCCGGATCGAT
>JASFFK010000171.1:0-5397 GCA_050124335.1 Chromatiales bacterium
GAGATCAAACCTGTTCAATACCGTAATACAAATTGTCTATGCATGGGTAAATAACCTGATTGGCAGTCCATCGCGGTCCCCTTTATACTTCCCGGCCGGTAAACCCTGTCTAATGACTTCTATTGCCCGTTTAAGGAGCCGCACATATGTCACTCACCACTAACCCTTTCTCCACACTGTCGGAGATGATGATTACCCCTGAGATCATGCAGGGATACGTTATTGTCATGGTCCTGCTGGTCATCGCCGGCACCATCCTGGATATGAGGCACAAGAAAAGTGCCGAGTACTTCTTCCAGAATGCAAAAAAAGCGCAGAAAGATGCCAAGCGCACCCTCAGCGGTGGCGAAAAAGCCTCTCTCGCAATCCAGACCGTCGCTGGTGAGGTTCTGACCTCCTCCGAGTTCAAGAGCACCAAGCGCCGCATCTCGCATCTTTTTACAATGTACGGATTCATCCTTTTCGTTGTCAGCACCGCAGTTCTTATCTTCGGCTACGCAACACAAGCTGAAGCTGGCATCTGGCCCCTCCTCTGGCACCTTGGCGCCCTCGCACTCTGCTTTGGCGGTTACTGGTTCTGGTTTGATATCCGTGTTGACGTCGCTTCCGAAGGCGTGAAGTGGTACAACTTCAACGGCCGCGGCGACCTCTTCATCCTCGGACTGCTGTTCACAGCAACCTTCGCACTGCTCTGGTCGTTCACCATGGGTGCCGGTGTTGTCAACACGATCCTCTTCGCACTCTTCATCATCTCCAGCGTCGTTCTTTTCGGCTCTGTCTACTGGTCAAAGTTCGCGCACATGTTCTTCAAGCCTGCTGCGGCCTACCAGAAGAAAACCATCAAGGCTGACGGCTCCAGGGAGAAACTGCCTGATGAATACGATCTGACAGATCCTTCTGTTCAGAAAAGATTTCCGGATATCCCTGAGTACATGGGTACGAATCCGCCAAACATGGGCCTCGGTATCAGCCGCGAAGCCCCTCGTCACTACTAATTAACTTTCAAAAGTAAGGAGTATTCACTATGCCAACTTTTGTATACATGACCCGTTGTGACGGTTGCGGTCATTGCGTCGATATCTGCCCGTCAGACATCATGCACATCGACACTGTCACCCGTCGCGCCTACAACATCGAACCGAACATGTGCTGGGAGTGCTACTCCTGCGTCAAGGCTTGCCCGCATCAGGCAATCGACGTTCGCGGCTATGCAGACTTCGCGCCGCTGGGCCACTCTGTTCGCGTGAAGCGTGACGAAGAGAAAGGTGTTATCGCCTGGCGCATCAAGTTCCGCAACGGCGAGAAAGACATGGAACTGCTGGCGCCGATCACGACCAAGCCCTGGGGTAAACACATTCCCCAGCTTGCCGACGTCCCGGCACCGTCCCAGGAGCAGCGTGACAGCCAGCTCCTGTTCAACGAGCCCAAGTATATTCGTATGGACGATGGTGACATCCACACCCTCAAGTCCAATGGTCTCAAGATGATAGAAGGCGTAGAGGGTTACTAATCATGGCATATAAAACTATCGTAGAAGATAATATCGATATCCTGGTCGCAGGTGCCGGTCTCGGTGGCACGGGTGCTGCCTGGGAAGCCCGCTACTGGGGTCAGGACAAGAAGATCGTCATCGCCGAGAAGGCGAACATCGACCGTTCCGGTGCTGTTGCACAGGGTCTGTACGCGATCAACTGCTACATGGGTACCCGCTTCGGCGAGAACAACCCTGAAGACCACGTTCGTTACGCTCGTATCGACCTGATGGGCATGGTCCGTGAAGACCTCCTGTTCGACATGGCTCGCCACGTTGACTCGGCTGTTCACCAGTTCGAGGAATGGGGTCTGCCGCTGATGCGCAACCCGAAGACTGGTACTTACCAGCGTGAAGGTCGCTGGCAGATCATGATCCACGGTGAGTCCTACAAGCCGATCGTCGCAGAAGCTGCGAAGAAATCCGCTGACAAGGTCTACAACCGTATCTGTGTCACTCACCTCCTGATGGACGAGTCCAAGGAAAACCGCGTTGCCGGTGCAGTCGGCTTCAACGTGCGTACCGGTAACTATCACGTCTTCAAGTCCAAGACCGTGATCGTCGGTGCCGGCGGTGCTTCCAACATCTACAAGCCGCGTTCAGTCGGTGAAGGCGCAGGTCGTGTCTGGTACGCGCCCTGGTCCTCCGGTTCGGCCTACGGTCTGCTGATCGGCGCTGGCGCAAAGATGACGCAGATGGAAAACCGTATCGTACTGGCTCGCTTCAAGGACGGTTACGGTCCTGTCGGTGCCTACTTCCTGCACCTCAAGACCTACACCCAGAACTGCCTCGGTGAAGAGTACGAATCAAACTGGTTCCCTGCTCTGGAAGAGATGGTTGGCAAGCGTTACCTGGACGTCGAAGCGTCTCACCGCACACACCGTCCTATCCCGACCTGTCTGCGTAACCACGCGCTGATCAATGAAGTCAACGCCGGTCGTGGTCCGATCCACATGGTTACCATGGAAGCATTCCAGGATCCGCATCTCGAAGAGATCGGCTGGCACAACTTCCTGGGCATGACCGTCGGTCAGGCAGTTCTCTGGGCAGCAACAGACGTTGACCCCAAGTACGAGAACCCGGAACTGACGACTTCCGAGCCTTACGTTATGGGCTCCCACGCGACCGGTTGCGGCGCATGGTGCTCGGGTCCGGAAGACATCTCTCCTGATGAGTACTTCTGGGGCTACAACCGTATGACCACTGTCGAAGGCCTGTTCGGCGCCGGTGACGCCGTTGGCGGTACACCGCACGCCTTCTCTTCTGGTTCCTTCACGGAAGGCCGTCTCGCTGCCAAGGCAGCCTGCAAGTACATCGACGATGGCAAGGCTGAAGGCATCACGGTTTCCCAGCAGCAGATCGAAAAGCGCAAGAAAGAGATCTACAAGCCGATGGAACACTACCGTGTCTACCGCAACGAGATCACCGCTGGTTCGGTCAACCCGAACTACATCAATCCGCGCCAGGCACTGGATCGCCTGCAGAAGCTGATGGACGAGTATGCCGGTGGTGTAACTGTCAACTACATGACCAACGAGAAGCTGCTCCAGATCGGTCTGAAGAAGATGAAAATCCTGGAAGAGGACCTCGAAAAGATCGCTGCAGAGAACATCCACGAGCTGCTGCGTGCATGGGAAGTCAAGCATCGTCACCTCACTTCCGAGGCTGTCATGCAACACACCCTCTTCCGCAAGGAAACACGCTGGCCGGGTTACTACTACCGTGGTGACGCCATGAAGGTTGACGACGAGAACTGGCACGTACTGACAGTCTCCCGTCGTGATCCTGTCACCGGCGAATACACCATGGAGAAGGCACCTTGCTACCACATCGTGGATGACAAAGAGGAAGCTGCCGCCTAACAGGAATGCCGTTCAGGGAGCCCGGCTCACGCCGGGTTCCCCCGGCTTCCTGACAGGACCTGAAAAGATCAACATGTGTTGATCTTTTTTTTCTCTAAAATAAACCAGATATCGACTTGAGCGGGAAACGACCATGACGACTGAAGCTGGCGACAAGCCTGAAGAAGCATTCAAGAACATCATCGACCATACCGACGAGGAGCTCCTCGAGATTGCCAATACGTTGTGGGATGAACTCATCGACTATTCCAACAAGGGTGAGTACGGCAATTTCGTCAAGAAATTCTCACACGATCTCCTTCGCGGCCTCAACGAGATCGAAGTCGGCAAGCAGTTCGCCAAAAGCGAACTCACGCGCAACCTGGATCCGAAGTATGACTTTCTCGGTTTCATCCGCCGCGGCCAGCACGTCACCTGCCTCTACCGGGTGAAAAGCACCAAGAAGGAAGGCGAATGGCTGGGTCGCATGGTGATCGGCTACGAGAGAGGCGAAATCCGCATCTTTGCCGCCGCCATCTTCTAGCAAACCGGGAACCCATAGAAACCAACATGACAGACATGAACAACGACATCATTAGCAATGGCAAGTACGTCGAGCTGAAATACAAGGTTATCGACGCCAAGACGAACAGCATTTTGACCGAGGTCGAGTATCCCCTCGGCTACGTCCATGGCGTCAACGAGGTACTGGCGCCGTCCGTGATGCAGGAGCTCGAAGGCAAGAAGGCCGGCGAAACGATCGAGGTACCGATCGACTGCAACCAGCTCTACGGCCCGAGGGACGAAACACTCGTCATCAACGAAAACATTCACAACGTGCCGGAAGAATACCGCGAGGTCGGAACCTCCATTCTCATGGAGAACGACAAGGGACAGGTGAAGACCTTCATCGTGACCCGGATTGCCGAAGACATCATCACCATCGATGGCAATAATCCCCTTTGCGGCCGGGAGGTGATTTTCAAGCTCGATATACTCACCGTTCGCGATGCCACGGAAGAGGAAATCCAGGCCGGCGGAAAGGTGGAATCAGGACCGGATATCGGCGGGGGGACGGCTGTCCCGATCTGACGCTGCGATGCTGTCAGGACGACAGCTGGAAGAATTCGGAAATACTGAAAGTATGCGGCCGCGTGCCCCGAAAGGGGGACGCGGCCTTTTGCTCAAGGGCGCTTTGGAGTGCTGTACTCAGCCTCTTTCTGAAACGACTCCCAGGACGTTTCGTAGCCAACGAAACCCTTGTCGTTCGCTTCTTTCTGACGGGTGGTCACATAGCGCGCCTTGCCAGTGGGGACCTTTGGACGGCTTTTGGGTGCATCACTCATAATCTACCTCTGCTAAACAGTAAAAACGGGAGGTGTGGATCAATCTTTCGTGCCGGTCCCTCCCGGATGACCTGCACTGTAATTCTCAGCGTCATGCGCAACAAAACACGCCTATTTTACCCGAACTTTCCCGTCTGAGGGAGACAAATCAGGACTCTCCGGCGGCATCGCGCACATATCCCGGGATTCCATCTGCCCTCCCCGCTTTTGGAGGTAATCGCGGTTCGCTGTTCTGGAACACGACCGACCGGCTGATACCGCCGGCAACCGATCAATTGGGCTTCTCGCTGGCCCCATCCCCGGACTGGCGGCCTGACATCTCGATCATCTCCGACACCTCGAGGGCGCCGCCGATCTCGAGAAACGGACAGGACTGCGCTGCAGCCAGCGCCTCTTTCATGGAATCCATCCTCATGATACTGAGACCCGACATGGCACTCGAGCTGCCGGGTTCGGCCGTGCCGTCCGGCTGCACCACGTGGGTATCCTTGAAAGGAATGGCCGGGCTCACGACTGACTGGCCGAGTGAATCCAGCCATTGCTGATAGCGCTGCAGATGCTTCTGCCCCTCTTCCGGGTCTGAAGGGAACTCCCCTCCGAGGTAGACGAAAATAAATTGCGGCATGCGAACCGGTCTCCGTGATGATGAAAGGTATCGGGATTCTAAAGGATATTACCT
>JASFFK010000172.1:0-5396 GCA_050124335.1 Chromatiales bacterium
GTTCTGGATCGCCGGTCCGTCCGAGACCTGGGTGGCGGCCGGAGGCTGGTGGAAAACCGGCATGTTGTCGCTGCTGGTGGCAGGGGGCGCCTGTGTCTATTTCGGAACGCTCTTTCTGCTAGGGATGCGGGTCAGCGACTTCCGCGGCCGGCCGCCTGCATAGGCTTTTCTTTTTTACCACGAAGAACACAGAGATCACCAAGAGTGGACTTCCGTGTGTTGTTCATCTCAAGAGCGGCAATCTGACGTCGAGCTCATCCCGGTCCCTGATGTGTTGAGCCATGCAGGCATCGTGTCCCTGGTGTTCTTCGTGGTTGGCGGGTCTTTTTTAAGAAAACCTCAAATCGGCGGCAGGGTCTTGCCGGGATTGAGGATGTTGTTCGGGTCGAACTGCTGCTTGATCCGGTGCATCAGACGCAGCGAAACGGGATCGATTTCCATGCTGATGAAATCCCGTTTTTCCAGTCCGACGCCATGCTCGCCTGAAAGCGTGCCTTTCAGGGCGATAACGAGCGCAAAGACCTCGGCGAGGCAGCTTTGGGCGCGTTGCATCTCGGCTGCATCATCCGGGTTGACGAGCAGATTGACATGGATGTTGCCGTTGCCTGCGTGACCAAAATTGACGATGGTGATGTCGTGCTCGCCGGAGAGCCGCTCGAGCCCCTCGATCAGCGCAGGCATGCTGGAGATGGGAACAGCGACATCCTCGTTAATCTTTTTTGGAGCGACATGGCGCAGGGCTGGCGAGAGTGATTTGCGTGTCTTCCATAGCTTTTCGACAGCTTCCGGAGTCTCTGCGAGATTGATCTCAATGCACTCGTCGTTGTCTGCAGCCGCGGCGACCCGTTTCAGTGCTTCTCCGATGTCATCGTTCATGCCATCGACCTCGATGATGAGCATGGCACCGATCGTATCGGGCAGATCGATGGAGGAGAAATTTCGCACCATCTCGAGTGCCTGCCTGTCCATGAACTCAAGGGCATAAGGTGTGACAGGCTGGGCCATGATGGCAGCAACGGCGCGT
The DNA here is from genome assembly GCA_050124335.1 of Chromatiales bacterium. Lineage (GTDB taxonomy): Bacteria > Pseudomonadota > Gammaproteobacteria > Chromatiales > Chromatiaceae > Sva-25. The sequence goes on from JASFFK010000172.1 coordinate 1,025, forward strand.
GCAGCCGCATGGATGGAACTATAGCTGGCACTGAGCGTCCGCCGTGTCTCGGCCAGCGGCGTGAGTTTCAGGGTCGCCTCGGTGATCACGGCGAGGGTTCCCTCGGAACCAATCAGCAGTCGGGTCAGGTCGTAGCCGACCACGCCCTTGGTTGTCATGGAGCCGGTACGGATGGTTTCGCCGCTAGCGGTGACGGCGCGCAGCGCAAGCGTGTTTTCGCGCGGCGTGCCATATTTCACGGCACGCGGTCCGGCCGAGTTGTAGGCCAGGTTGCCTCCGATGGTACAGACTGCGGCACTGGTCGGATCGGGTGGCCAGAAAAAGCCCTTGTCTGCAGCTGCAGCCTGCAATTGCGCATTGGTGACTCCGGGTTCTACTGTCGCCATGCGGTTGTCACTGTCAATGGAGAGAATCCGGTTCATCCGTTCGAAGGTGAGTACGACGGCATGATCGAGTGGAACAGTCGCGCCTGTCGTCCCGGTTCCACTGCCCCGGCTGACGAGCGGAATGCGGTAACTGTTGCAGGCAGAGACGACTGCAGCGACCTGATCGTGGGAGCGTGCAAAGAGAACGGCGCCGGGGGGCGACTGCCTGCGGCTGTTGTCATAGGCATAGGGCCAGCAGTCAGCGGCCTCTGTAAGCAGGTTGTCCTTGCCGGCTGCCTCCGACAGGGCCTCGAGGGCCTCGGGTGGGAGATCAGATGCTGATGTATTCAAAAATTTCGACGACACGTTTGACGCCGCTGATACCGCGGACATATTCAACGACAGCCGCCCCTTCATCAGGTGTGACAAGACCCATGAGGTAGATGTTGCCATCGTCTGCAGCGACTTTCACGCGGGTGGGATCGAAGCCCTCGACGTCCACGTTAACCAGCAACGTCTTGATCTTGGTGACAAGAGCAGTGTCGCGGCTATAGTCCCACGCATCGCTACGCGCACCCTCGATGACCTCATTGTAGACGGCATTGACCTTCGGCAGCTTGCTGACCTTTTCTGCAAAAGAATCCGCAAGGGCGGCATCCTCGGTCTGCCCATACAGGAGAACGCGCTGGTTATAGCTGGTCACACTGATATTGGATCTGCTGTTGATTTCAGGATGATCTGACAAAAGGTTGCGAACGCGCAGCTTGATGTTCTGATCCTCGATGATCGTGCCGGTGGTTCGCCTGTCATGAATGGCTGCGACAGTCGCTGCGGTGCCACCGATAACAGCAACCGTGCAGCCTGCAAGGAAAGGCATGGCAAGCGCGGCAGAAAGCATCAGAGGAAGTACGACTCTCATTTTTTTCTCGGGTTTTTTCATCATGGGCATTATACCGTTGCATCGAACGCGTTGCGTATCCATTCCATCTGTCGTTCCGGTTCGGCTGTTATGGCGATAATATCGAAACGGCAGGGCGGCTGCCTGCCCAGCCGTTGCAGATAGTGATGTGCTGCAAGGACAAGGCGGCGCTGCTTGATATGACCAACGGTGGCTGCCGGGGTTCCGAATCGGCTGTTCTTGCGAAAACGTACTTCAACGAAAACCAGTACGTCACGTTCACGCATGATCAGGTCAATCTCGCCATGCCTGCAAGACCAGTTCTGGTCGACCGGCTTGAGTCCCTGTTGACGAAGGAAATCTCTCGCGAGCAGTTCTGCACGACGTCCTGTCGCACGTGTCGTCATCCTTGTTGCTCCTCTCAGTAGTAGAGTGGTACCGGAATACCGTCCTGGTAATACAGCCAGAGCATGACGGGCTGGATGATGCCGTTGACACTGACACGCAAATCGCCGGTTGCACCTGTCACAGAACCGCCGTCTGAGAGCGCTTCATTGTTGATGGCGACAAGCAGTGCATCGATGCCCAGCGCATAGAACTTCGCGAGTGCAGGGTCAAAGTTCCCGGTTGCTTTGAAACTCTCCCAGTCGGGTACTCCGGGTACAGACTGGCCAGGCACCGTCCAGCGCAGGACAGGGATCTTCACGTTGTTGAAGTCGCGGTCCTTTACGCCATAGAGCCTGCGATCATAGGCTGTTGATGCTGCATAGACAGGCGTCCCGGCGCTCCCGAAAAAGCCGACCTGCTGACGTATCTGGCGAGCAGTAACGGGCTTGGCGACAATGAAGACGAAATCGCCGCCATTCTGCATGAGGCTTTTCATCAGGGCGCTGAAATCTTTTTCATTCTGGTCATAGCTGATGCTGCCTGCGATGTAGCCGCCCAGCGATTCCCAGCGCTCGCGAAAACCATCAAAATATCGTGTGCCCCAGCCGGCATTCGGGTAGATGATCGCCGCAGAGCGGAGGCCGTCCTGCCAGGCCTTGTCGGCAATCATTGCGCCTTCTGCAGAGGTTGAAAGGCCGAACTGGAGGATTCCGCCCGGTGAGTAGTCACTGGCCTGGTTCAGGGTGATCATCGTCTTGCCGGAGCTACCACCTGAAATAACGCTTTCCACCGCCTCTTTGGTCAGGGGGCCCAGGATAACGTCGGCGTTTTGCGCCTGCGACAGGGCAGAGGAGATATCTGTGCTGTCGATATATGTCAGCGAGGGCTGCCTTTCCGGAGGCAGCATGCTGTGAGTCATTTCGATACCCTGGCGAATGGCGGTGGCTGCCTTTGCATACACACCGCTGATCGGCAGCAACACAGCAATATTCCCGACGCTGCCCGCAGCGCCCGTCATGTCAGCTTCGTAGAGTTGCCGGAGTGCCGGGTGGGACGGGAAGCTTGTTTTCCAGGCTGCGAGTCTGCTGTTTCTGTCGGGCAAAGACGCGCTGTAGTTCAGGATGTCGGCGAGGATTGCCCAGCCGGAGACGACAGGGTCGTTGTCCATCATCAACTGCTGGCGTTCGCTGATCTGCAGTCCCGAGAGCAGTTCGATGATGGCGCGCTGATTTGCCAGCCGCCAGGTGTCAGTCCGGATGGTTCTGTCGAGTTGCAGCATGGTGTCCAGGGCTGTGCGCATGTTATCCGCCTGCATCTGGATTCTCGCGAGTGTCGCGTAGTAGCGATAGCCGAGGTAGTCATCCCTGCTGTCCGGGGCCTGGCCGAGAGCCAGAAGCGCTGCGGATGCATTGCCATTCCTCAGCAAGAGATCGGCCCTGATCACGGGATAGAGCGGGAATCTGCCGCTGTCGATACCGTCCAGTGACTGCATGATCCGACGGGCCGAGTAGAGATCGTTGGCCAGCAGATAATAGTCGGCAGCTGTAAGAAGATCCCTGATGCGACGGTCTCCCGATCGTTCACCGGCGATGCGCTCGAAAAGAAATGCGGCCCCTGCATAGTCACCGGCGTTTGCCAGACGCTCCGCGCGCTGCTCCTGTGTTTCGCCTGCCATGGGGTAGTTGCCGCTCTTCACGGTGGACTCGCAGCCTGCAAGGAGCAATGCAGCGCAAAAGAGAAATATCAGGAGCTTGTTGGGTGTTAGCATAGAGGGCGGGTAAGCCTGGTAGTTCCTTGTATTAATGCCAAAAGAGTATCTGTAGTGATGGCCGGGATGTCAAACGGGTCTGGTGTTCTCTATGTCGTGGCGACGCCAATTGGCAATCTCTCCGATATCAGCCGCCGTGCAGTGGAAATTCTTGGCGAGGTCGATCTTGTCGCTGCCGAGGATACACGGCATACGAAAAAGCTGCTTGATGCTCTCAACATTCATGCGCCTGCCATGCTCTCCTTGCATGAACACAACGAGCGAGAGCGTCTCGACCACATGCTCGCGTTGCTGGAAGAGGGGCGCCGGATTGCACTCGTTTCCGACGCCGGCACCCCGCTGATCAGCGACCCGGGCTTCCCGCTGGTTGCCCGTTGCCGTGAACAGGGCGTGAAGGTTGTGCCGATTCCCGGGCCAAGCGCAGTCATCACGGCCCTCAGTATCTCCGGACTGCCAACCGACCGTTTCCTTTTCGAGGGCTTTCTGCCTCGCACGGCATCAAAACGCCAGGCCAGGCTTGGTCTTTTGAAGGATTTCAGCTCGACGATGGTGTTCTACGAATCCTCGCACCGCATCCTTCAGACCCTGACGGATATGCAGCATGTCCTCGGCGCAGACCGCCAGGCGGTCATGGCGCGCGAACTGACCAAGACCTTCGAGACAGTCATCCCGGAAACGCTGGCTCGTCTCGTCGAGATCGTCGCGGCAGATTCCGACCAGCAACGCGGTGAATTCGTTGTCATGGTCGCCGGTGCAGAGGATCGCCCGGATACGCTTGGAACAGAGGTGCGTCGCGTTCTGGACGCCTTTGCCGGTGAGCTCTCGCCAAACAGGCTCGCAAAGGTGGCCGCAAAACTTTACGGTGGCAACAAGCGGGATTATTACCAGTATCTTCTGGAGAGGAAGTGATCAGCTGATCCAGGGATAGATCCATGCCTGCAGGATGCTCAAAGG
>JASFFK010000173.1:0-5347 GCA_050124335.1 Chromatiales bacterium
GCGACTCAGGCGCAACCGAGCGACGCAGGGTAAACAGGGAAAAAGAGGCCGTCTGTTTGAGCGTAGCGAGTTACGGCCTCACCTGTTTGGCCGAGTACACGCCGACGCGCGAATCACAAATCAATCCATCGCGAAGCGATTCAAAATCGAGGAGTAATCAAAAGCAAGCAGGATGCCGCGCATTGCTTCTCTGTGGCATCCCTCTCACCGTGGCATTAATCTATCCATAGATGTCACCGCCGCTTTCAGAATAGAGTCCTCACACCGATGCACGAATCAAAAAAAGCCATCGCGCAGCGACAAAACCAATCACATCAACTCGAGCGGGGGTTCATTCAGAATGGCCATCTGTTCCCGCAATTCCAGGATGTGTTCACCCCAGTAACGCTCGGTATTGAACCATGGAAAAGCGCGCGGAAAGGCCGGGTCGTCCCAGCGGCTCGCGACCCAGGCACAGTAGTGCATCATGCGCAGCGTGCGTAGCGGTTCGATCAGCCTGAGTTGTGCTGTCTCGAAATCGAAGAACTCGTTGTAGCCGTCGACGACTTCAGAGAGTTGCGTAATACGGCTGTGGCGATCACCCGATAGCAACATCCAGATATCCTGAATTGCCGGTGCCATGCGCGCATCGTCGAGGTCGACAAGGTTTGGGGAATCATCACGCCAGAGGATATTGCCCCGGTGACAGTCGCCATGCGTGCGGATCGTCCTGTAGTCGATGCTGTTCATGATGCTGTCGACAACCTGCAGCAGGTCACGCGCAAGGCTCGTGTAGGAGGTCTTGAGCCCTGCGGGGATGAAGCGTTCGCTGATCAAGTCAGCACTGGCATGGCCGAAGCTCTTGCTGTTGAGTTCGGGGCGATGCTCGAATCGTTTGCTGGCGCCCACGAGGTGTATGCGTCCCAGCAGACGCCCCATCGCGAAAAGGTTGTCCGGGTTATCGAGATCGGGCTCGTGACCACCGCGACGAGGAAAGAGTGCAAACCGGAATGGTGCACACCAGTACAGGCTCTCGCCATTGTCGTCCATGAGCGGTGCCACCACCGGCAGTTCCTGCTCTGCCAGTTCGAAGCAGAAGTGATGCTCTTCCGTGATTTGTTCATCACGCCAGCGGTCTGGCCGGTAAAACTTGGCGATCAGTGGTTCCTGGTCCTCGATGCCGACCTGGTAGACACGGTTCTCATAACTGTTGAGGGCAAGTATGCGGCCGTCACACAGGTATCCCTTGCTCTCGACGGCGTCCATGATGAACTCCGGCGTGAGCTGGTCGAACGGGTGAGACGAGATCTCCAAGCTTTGGATAACCGGCTCAGCTGTCGAACTGTCCCAGCAGTTCCTGGTGCACTGTCATGGGCAGCCGGGCGCCGAAAGTGGCGACAGTACGTGCGGCAGCCTCGCTCGCGAGCATGCCGGCATCGCGATCGCTGAGGCCGTTGGTCAGGCCGTACATGAAGGCGCCCGCGAACATATCTCCGGCACCATTGGTATCGACTGCCTCGACCGGGCTGACTTCGACCTCGATGCTTTCGTGGCCGTTGAGAATGATTGCTCCCCTGGGGCCGCGCGTGACGATGAGGCGCTCTGCCCGGGGCTTCAGGGCATCGACAGCTGCCTGGAGAGTGTCTGTTCCGGTGAAAATCTGTGCTTCCTCCTCATTGCAGAAGAGCACATCGACACCCTCACCGAGGATCTCTTTCACACCGTCCTTGAAATAGGTGACCATAGCCGGATCGGAGAAGGTGAAGGCTGTTTTGACACCATGTTTCGAAGCATGTTCACGGGCGCGTATGGCTGCCGAACGCGAGATGTCCGAAGTGACCAGGTAGCCCTCGATGTAGAGATACTCCGCATGCTCGAGTTCCTCGAGATGCAGGTCGCTTTCCGCGAAATCAGCGGTGATTCCGAGAAAGGTGTTCATTGTCCGCTCGGCATCCGGCGTAACCATGACCATGCATTTGCCCGTGACCCCGTCTCCCTTGACCTGGTCGAGCCTGGTCCTGACACCGGCGGCATGCAGGTCGTGCATGTAGAAGTCACCGGCCTCGTCGTCGGCCACCTTGCAGGCATAAAAGGTATTACCACCGAACTGGCTGATCGCGACAATGGTGTTGGCCGCCGAGCCGCCACCCGCGCGCTTGATGAGGCCGTATTTGCTTGTCAGGGTATCGACCATTCTGTGCTGCGTCTCCTCGTCAACCAGAGTCATCAGTCCCTTCTCGATGCCGTGTTCGGTGAAGAAGCTGTCGCTGACCTCGAATTCCATGTCGACGAGTGCATTGCCGATGCCGAAGACCTGGTATTTCTTCATTCTTGCCTGTCTGCCCGGTAGATCTGTTGATGCGCAATCATACTTGATTGGTAGCATGCGAGGAACCTGAGGGGTAAGGGAACTGAACGGAGCGCAGAAAAGGTTATGGTGATGCTACAATCCGCCGGTCAATTAAAAGTCATTTTCATGGAGAGCCTGTCTCCCCGTTAACATATTTGCTGCGAGTTCGAGGTCATTGGATCGTTCTTCCCTTCTGCTTTCACTGGTAATCGGCTTCTTCATCGTGCTGATGTGGGCCTTGCTCAACCAGCCGGAAAAGGAGCCGCCCTGGCCCTCCATGGTGCAGGGGTTTTCTTTCTCCCCGTTGCGGGAAGGCCATGATCCGGAGAAAAAGCGCTATCCCACTGAAGAGGAGGTCCTCGAGGATCTGAAACTGCTCTCGGGCAAGACGTATGCCGTGCGCACCTACCAGGTCGATGGCATTTACGGAAAGATTCCTGCACTTGCGAAAGAGGCGGGTCTCAATGTTGCCCTTGGTGCCTGGATTGGCAAGAACGAGGAGGAGAACAAGCGCGAGATGGAAACGCTCAAGCGCGTCTACCTCGACAACATCAACAGCATCGTGCGCGTGATCGTCGGTAACGAGGCCATTCTGCGCAATGATCGTACGCCCGAGGCAATGATCCGGTATCTCGACAGTCTGCAGAGTGAGATTTCCGCCCCCATCAGTACTGCCGAGCCCTGGCATATCTGGTTGAAGTACCCGGAACTTGCAAAGCATGTCGATTATCTTGCCGTGCACTTCCTGCCCTACTGGGAAAACCAGCCGGTCGACAATGCCATCGACTTCATCGTTTCGAAGTACGGCGAATTGCAGCAAGCCTTTCCGGGAAAGCAGATCGTGATCACGGAGGTGGGCTGGCCGAGTCGGGGACGCACCCGCGGCGCGGCTGTCGCATCGCTTTCAAACCAGGCGAAATTCCTGCGCCGCTTCCTGGATCTCGCCGAACGTGAAAACTACACCTACTACATCATGGAGGCGTTCGACCAGGTATGGAAAAAGTCGATCGAGGGGGAAGTTGGATCGGCATGGGGCGTCTATCGCGCGGACAGGACGCCCAAATTCCTCTTTACCGAGGATATCGTTCAGGTTCCGCAGTGGCGTGTACTCGCCGGTGTCACCATAGGGATTACCATCATCCTGCTGGCGTTGTTACTGCGTGACAGTCAGGGGTTGAACAGGCGGGGACGCTGGTTCCTCGTGCTCATTACCTATCTCGTCGTCAGCGTCACGGTCTGGATCGCCTACGATTTCACCGGGCGCTACATGAGCCCGGGAACGCTGCTCTATGCTGTGCTGATCATGCTTGCGGCGATCGGGGTCTGTATCGTACTGCTCGCCGAGGCCCATGAATGGGCGGAGGCCCTGTGGCTGAAACAGTGGCGACGCATGCCGGACTTCAGCAAATCGATACAGGAGTACCATCCGAAGGTCTCGATCCATGTGCCTGCGTACAACGAACCCCCGGACATGCTCATTGAGACGCTGGATCACCTGGCGCGTCTCGATTATCCGGATTTCGAAGTCATCGTCATCGACAACAACACAAAAGACGCCGCAGTATGGGAGCCTGTCAGGGCCCGTTGCGAACAGCTCGGCAAGCGTTTTCGCTTCTTTCATGTCGATCCCTTGTCAGGTTTCAAGGCCGGGGCACTCAATTTCGCCTTGAGAGAAACACACCCGGATGCCGAAGTGATTGCCGTCATCGACAGTGATTACCAGGTCCGTCCCAACTGGCTCAGGGAGATGGTGCCCGGCTTCGCTGACCCCGAGATCGCCATCATGCAGGCTCCCCAGGACTACCGCGACGGGAACGAGAATCTCTTCAAGGCAATGTGCTACCAGGAATACCGCGGCTTCTTCCATGTCGGCATGGTGACGCGGAACGAGCGTAACGCCATCATCCAGCACGGCACCATGACCATGATGCGCCGCTCCGCACTCGAGGAAGTGGGCGGCTGGGGTGAATGGTGCATCACCGAGGATGCCGAGCTGGGCCTGCGAATCTTCGAGCAGGGGTACAAGGCCTTCTATGTGCCGAAGAGCTACGGCAAGGGGCTCATCCCGGACACTTTCCTCGATTTCAAGAAGCAGCGCTTCCGCTGGGCATATGGTGCTGTACTTATCCTGCGGCAGCATGTTTCCCAGATTCTTGCGCGTCGCAGGAACAAGCTGACCGTCGGTCAGCGCTATCACTTCCTGGCAGGCTGGCTTCCCTGGTTTGCCGACGGGGTCAACCTGCTTTTTACGCTCGGCGCCATCGTATGGACCCTGCTGATGCTGGTTTATCCACAGGAGTTCGCGCCACCCGAGCTACTCTTCTCGCTGCTGCCGCTGACTTTCTTCGTTTTCAAGATGCTGAAGATGTTCGTGCTCTATCGCTGGCGCGTGCGTGCCACCCTGATGCAAAGCCTCGCTGCAGGCCTTGCCGGTCTGGCGCTTTCGCACACGATCGCACGCGCCATGATTGCCGGCTTCATCACAGACAAGATCGGTTTCTTCCGCACGCCGAAGCGTGCAAAAACCAACCGCCTCTTCTCTGCCCTGAATGCAGCGCGCGAGGAGGGACTGTTCATGCTGGCACTGCTGCTTTCGGCAGTTGCGGTACTCTACCGCCAGGATGCCGATATGCTCGATACACGCATCTGGTCACTTGTACTTTTCGTTCAGGCCGGTGTGTACGCAGCATCGGTTCTCATGGCGATCATCAGCGCTTTGCCGGGTGTCGGGTCGGGTATTGTGAGGCAGATCGAGGAGGAGCCGGTCGCGCAGCAGGCATCCTGAATCATCTCCTGCGTCAATCGGTTACGCGCAAGTCGCAGTTGCTGAACTTTTGAATATCAGTTCCAGGAGCCCGCACCGTGGGCGAATGACCGCCGGGTTGGCTCGACTCCTGCAGATGAGGCTGAAGAGTCCCGGGATGTTTCCCTTCTCATCCATGGAGTCGGAGTCAAGTTGACTCCGACCCAGAGGGGGGCGATCTCGACAGTGCGCCCCTGTAAGGGGGGAGGATAAAA
>JASFFK010000174.1:0-5323 GCA_050124335.1 Chromatiales bacterium
TGCGCACCGCCCAGGACAACGAGGCCGACAAATTCCTGTGGATTCAGCGAGGTAAAATCCACCTCCCAGCCCGGTACCTCGCAAAGGTCAAAACCACGAGCTTTCAGAAGACTGCCGAGCCGGCCGGCGCCTTCTTTCGCATCGTTTCTGATGACCAGTACCTTGCTCACATGAAGCTCCTAGAACAGGTGGCTATAACGCTCGATTTCCCAGGCAGAGATCGCCTGGTGATAGGCATTCCATTCCTGTCGCTTGTACTTGATGAACTCGTCGCGCAGCTCCTGTCCCAGGGCATCAATCACGAAGGGATCGGCCTCGAAGGCATCGACAGCCTCGAGCAGGTTCTTGGGCAGGAACTCGATTCCGCGTTCAGCACGCTCTTCCTCGGAAAGTTCATAGAGGTTGTCTTCCTGCGCATGCCCAGGGTCAATACCCTCCCTGATACCTTCCAGCCCGGCAGCCAGTGCCAGGGTCGCAGCAAGGTAAGGGTTGACTGCCCCATCAGCATTGCGCGATTCGCATCTACCCCCACCCATGGGCACGCGGATTGAGTTGGTACGGTTATTCGAACCAAAGGAATTGAATACGGGCGCCCAGGTGAAGTAAGGCATGTCTCCCTGCCTGACAAGGCGTTTGTAACTGTTTACTGTTGGTGCAAAAGTCGCACACAGCGCCTTGCCATGTTTGATGATACCGCCAATAAACTGATAACCAAGTTCAGTCAGCCCCAGACCCTTGGGATCATTACCGGGATCACAGTCAAAAAGGTTTTCTCCAGTTTCAAGATCGTATAGCGACATATTGAAATGCGCCCCGTTACCCGTCTTGTCAGCGAAAGGTTTGGGCATGAATGTTGCAATCAGCCCCTCCTGTTTTGCATATTCCTTGGCCATCATGCGCAGGAAGGTATAACGATCGCAGGTTGTTAATGCGTCGGCATACATGAAGTCGAACTCATACTGGCCGTTCGCATCTTCATGATCGAAGGAATAAAGCCCCCAGCCCAGGTCATTAATCGTCGTCGCCATCTTGTCCAGCCAGCCAAACTGATCAAGAAAGCTTTGTGCGTCATAGCAGGGCTTGGTGAGTTTATCGTCAGGATTCGGCACCACCAGTGAACCATCTTCATTCTGTCTGAGTACGAAGACCTCCGCCTCAATACCGAGGTTAAACCCGTAACCCATTTCGGCAGCCCTCGCCTGCATGGCCTTGAGTGCAACACGCGTGTTCAGCATGTAGGGCTCGCCGTGGAATGTGTTATCCGCCGGCATCCAGGCTATCTCGGGCTGCCAGGGCAACTGGATGATGTGATCAAGGTCCGGCACAGACGCAATTTCATCGTCATTGGGCGCCTGCCCGAGCCCGTCAAGCGCGTAACCGGTATAGAGCTCTGATCCATGCGCCATGTGTAAAAGGTGATCGACAGGCACAACTTTACCCTTGGGTATGCCATGAATATCGACATAGGCGCCCATGCAGTATTTAACGCCCTTGGCCATCAACCCGGCCTGTATCTCCTTGATCTCTTTTTCGCTTTTCACTCTGCTTACCCGGCTGTTAGATCGATTCGTTATAGGCATGCGGCAGCGGAGACTCTTCCTTCATTCCCCTGCGCACGATTGCACTGAGATCTTCCACCATCCAGGCGAACAGCCGCTCACCTTTTTCCCTGCTTGCCAGACTGGGTTTTCCAGTCACACCATTCGTACTGGTACGGTTCACAGGATGCGAGAAGACACAGTTTTCAGTTCTGTCCTCATCATCACTCTCAGCGATCAATTCCTCGCGCACCATGGATGGACTGACCGCCATCATCAGTGAAGTTTCGGCATCGTTCGCATGCCAGTCATCGGCATCATGAAAATGCTGTTCACGTACGCGCTGACTAATCGAGGCCGAGTTAATCACCGCGACCATGAAACTATCGTGTTCAGCACGGAGCATCTCGAGGGCGCAACGTAATGGTGCAAAATTGGTGACATGCGTATTGATGATGAATAAACGCCTGAATCCCGATGCATGGACCCAGTCTCCTATCTCTTTGATCACGTCGATCATGGTCTTTGGTTGCAGTGCAATGGTTCCTGGCCAGCGTTTGGAATGCCCGATTGAGCACCCGTAGGGCATGGTCGGCAGAAGCGCCACACCGGTTTCCTTTGCGACAGCGCGACAAAGGTGATGTGCGATCTCCGCATCCATGCCACAGCCCATGTGAGGGCCATGCTGTTCCGTCGCACCCACTGGCAGCATGGCTGTATCCATGCCCTGTTGCGGCAAGCGACCAATCTCTTCCCAGGTCATCTGGTACCAGTCGTTCATCAGAAGACACTCTCGACTTCATCATCAACCGGAACCATGCGCACCATGTTGAGATGATCTTCACTGATATCATCACCTTCATCAGCAGGGTGAATAAGTTCCTCCAGGCGCTTCTTGGTAGCAAGAAATTCAGGTGACAATAATTGATCAGGTGAACGCGGCTGGGGAACAGGCACCTCGATGAGTTCCTGCACCTCACCAGGGTGTGCCTTTAAAACCAGAATCCGGTCAGCAAGATATATTGCTTCATCGAGATCATGGGTAATGAACAGAACCGTGATATCGATGTTCTTCCAGATCTCCATGAGATATGACTGCATTTTGGCGCGTGTTTGCGCATCGAGAGCGCCGAAGGGCTCATCCATCAACAGGATGCGTGGCTGGTTAGCCAATGCTCGTGCAATGGCCACGCGCTGTTTCATACCACCGGATAACTGGTGCGGATAACTGTCGGCAAACTTGGACAGGCCCACCAGATCAATCCACTGCAGGGCCTCTTGTTCCGAAATCTCTCTGGTGTGTCCTGACATTTGCAGCCCAAACATTACGTTCTTTCTCACCGTGAGCCAGGGGAAGAGTGTGTACCCCTGGAAGACCATGCCACGATCAGGCCCGGGGCCATGCACCTCCTTGCCATCGAGCAGCATCTGCCCGGAGCTTGGCGTTTCCAGACCCGCAAGGATGCGTATCAGGGTAGACTTACCGCAACCGGAAGGGCCGATAACACAGACAAACTCACGCTTGTGCGTCCTGAAGTTAATATCCTTGAGTGCAGTCACCTTGCCCTTCGGCGTTTCAAACTCCTTGTCCAGGCCTTTCACTTCCAGGATGACGGGGCGCTGTTTGAGGCGCGTAAAACGATCCCGGACCTCATCGTCCTGTTCAAGATAACTTGGCAAATCCAGCATATGTTTCATGGCGTTTTTCCTTCTATCTGCAATCAGGCCTTGCTTGCCTGTTTCTGCCAGGGGAAGAGACGACGTCCGAAATAGGCCAGGATCAGATCGGTAGTCAGACCGATGATGCCAATGATCATGATCGCAGCGAATACATTGTCGAAATTTTTATAACGGGCCTGCTGAGTGATGAACCACGTGATACCGGAACTGGTACCGATCAACTCAGCCACGATCAGGTAAGTCCATGCCCAGCCCAGCAGGATACGCATATCGCGATAAAGATCGGGCAGAATGCCCGGAATCACGACACGGAACAGGAGCGACTTGTTTTTTGCACCCAGAGTCTGCGCCGCCTCCAGTAATGCTGGATCAAGCTTGCGGGTTGTATTGGATACCACAAGCACCTGCTGGAAGAAGGTACCGATGAAGATGATCGCAATTTTGGGCGCTTCATGAATGCCCAGGATAGCCACTGCCAGGGCGCCAAAGGCCGGTGCCGGCAAGTAACGAAAAAACTCTATAAAAGGTTCGAACAGGCGAGAAAAGAAATCGTAGGTGCCTGCAAGTATGCCCAGAGGCACACCGATTAATGACGACAGAACAAAGCCCCAGAAGATAACCTGGATACTGTCCCAGAGGCTCTCGTGCAACCACTTCTCGGTGCGTCGCTTTGGCTCGGTTGTAAAGGCCGTATAAAAGGCTATAGCAACTTCATGTGGTGCCGGCAAATAGATCGGGTTAGCCGGATTCCCCTGCGGAAGGGCCTCACCTTTTTCTTTTTGGACAAGGCTCTCTTTTTCGAACAACTCCCTGTCGACAAGCATGCCCTCCTTGAAATAGGTCACGGCACCGGGATCGGTAATGTCGACCTTGGGGTGCCATAACCAGGGCACGTAACTGATCAGGCTCCAGAGCAGGAGGGGCATGAGAAAACTCATCACCGTCACGAAGAATCGTGACCTGGGTCTGAGTTCCTTGCGTACTGCAAACCACTGCATTGATGATTGTGTACTCATGCGCCATCCTTACTCTGTCACCCCTTTGGACTACATCTCGCTCATCAGAGAAGGATCGATGTATGAACTGACATCCTGAGGCTCGTCGTAAACCTTGTTGGCCACGTTAAAGTCGTCAGAAATCTTTGAAGAACCGTAGATAGAGGTGAAGCCCTCACCCTTCACCATGAACTTCATCGCCTCTTCCAGAGTCAGGATGTTGGTCCCATTGATGAATGACTTGTACTCTGCAGGATCAAGGCCTACACGTGAAGCCATGATCTTCACAGCGTCATCGGTCGTTGCAGGATCCTTCAGGTAGTCCACCGCGCGATACCAGACCTTGATGACCTTCTTCCAGTCATCACGACGCGCTGCGAGACTTTCCGGAGAGACACAGAGCAGGTCATAGATAAGACCGGGCTCATCCGCACTGGTATAGATCGGCGTTGAACCCGGAACAAGTTTCAGCGCCTGACCGGAGCTTGGCTGCCATGCCACGACGGCATCGACCTCACCTGATGCCAGCACCTGTGGCGTTTCGTTGGTCGGTACGTTAACCAGCTCAACATCGGCCTCGGTCATGCCTGCCTTTTCAAGCGCATTCAGCAGCAGGAGGTGGCCCACAAAGCCGATTTCAACGCCAACCTTCTTGCCTTTCAACTCCTTGATGGAACTGATACCAGGCCCGGCAATGACCATGTCGTTACCGTTACTGTAATCGTTCATCAGGATCATGACGCTTTTTGCGCCGGTCGCTCCAGTAACCAGGGCATCACCATTGGTCATGCCAACGCCATCCAGCTTGCCGGCGGCAAAGGCATCCATGGAAGCCACGTAATCGAACCATTCAAATGTGACGTCAACACCCTCTTCCTTGAACCATTCTTTTTCGATGGCGATTTCCCAGGCCACCCATCCGGGCCAGTCGCTGTAGCCGATCTTCAGAGGCTCGGCTGCCTGTGCCATCGAGCTCATCATGAGCCCGGCAACCAGACCGGCAAACAAACGCTTTAATACTGTCTTCATGTAAATCCCCTTGGTATTACGATTACAGAATTTGGTATTACTGGTTAAGCAAGACGTATGCCAAACAGGGAATTACAGCAG
>JASFFK010000175.1:0-5315 GCA_050124335.1 Chromatiales bacterium
CCGACTGGTTCTGGTGGTTCGGTGATTACAACTCTCCGGAGAGTGTCAGCGATTTCGAGCAGCTTTTCCGGCGTCAGCTGCGGTCTCTGTACAGGCTGCTGCATCTGCCCGAGCCGCCGGTGCTTGATGAGCCGGTTTCGGCCGGTGGCTCAAAGGGTGCCGTGAATGCCGGCACCATGCGCAGAAACTGATGTCGGCCCGTTTTCTCCAGGAGCGTCGCGCCGGTGCACTGCTTCATCCCACCTCGCTACCCACCGGGAGGCTTGGGCACGATGCCGAGCGATGGCTCGACCTGCTCCATGACGCCGGCATCAGTGTCTGGCAGGTGCTGCCTCTCGGGGTCCCGCATGAAGACAACTCCCCCTACCAGTGCCTCTCTGCCTTTGCGATGAATCCGGCGCTCTTTGGAGACATGGATACATCAAGCGTCGACAGCGTGGATTTTGAGGAGTGGAAAAGGACTCAACAACACTGGCTTTCCGATTTCGCGAGCTTCATGGTCATCCGGCAGCAGCAGGAAGAAGTGCCGTGGTATGACTGGCCCGATGAACTGCGGCTGCGAGATCCGCTGGCGCTGGAATCAATTGTCTCGGAACACGCTGCAGAAATTGCAGAAGTCTGCATGCAGCAGTATCTTTTCCACAGGCGCTGGGCAGAGATCCGCGAGTATGCAAGGGAGCGCGGTATTCTCCTGTTTGGCGATATGCCGATTTTCATTGCCTACGACAGTGCCGACATCTGGGCCAATCCGGACCTTTTTCTGCTCAACGGCGACTTCAGGCCCGAATATGTCGCAGGTGTACCGCCTGACTACTTTTCCGAGACAGGACAGCGCTGGGGTAATCCACACTTTGACTGGGATCAGATGCAGCTGGATGACTTTGCCTGGTGGATGCAGCGTTTTGAACACCATTTCGACATCTTCGATATCGTGCGCATCGACCATTTCCGCGGTCTCGAAGCTGTCTGGATGATCCCCGAAAGTTCACCGACAGCGATCGACGGTTTCTGGCAGAAAACCCCGGGCGATATGCTTCTCTCAACCCTTGGCAATCGCATCGGGGATTTGCCGCTGGTTGCCGAGGATCTCGGCCTCATCACTCCGGAGGTCATCGCGCTCAGGAAAAAATACGGCTTGCCGGGCATGGCGGTATTACAGTTTGGATTCGATGCATTCGATGACAACCCGCACAAGCCGAAGAACATCCATAGCGATACAGTCGTCTATACGGGAACACACGATAACAATACGACCCTGGGCTGGTACCAGTCACTCGATGCTGATATGCAGCAGCATGTGCGCACGGTGCTCGGCATGTCCGGGGAGCAGAATATCGTGGACACCCTCATAGACGTTGCCCTCGACACAAAGGCGTGCCTGGCGGTCCTGCCGATGCAGGATCTGTTGCATCTCGGCGAAGAGGCTCGTATGAACCAGCCCGGCACAGTGGAAAACAACTGGAAATGGCGCTTTGACTGGGAGCAGCTGACACCAGCGCTCGTCGCGAAGACGAGAGAACGACTGCTCACAGCCGGACGCGCCGGAGTATGACATGACAGAGAGTCTGAAGCGCCTGCAGGACGGGCTGCATCATGATCCAT
This sequence comes from Chromatiales bacterium, assembly GCA_050124335.1. GTDB lineage: Bacteria > Pseudomonadota > Gammaproteobacteria > Chromatiales > Chromatiaceae > Sva-25. Next base: position 1,603 of record JASFFK010000175.1, read on the forward strand.
TCGAGCTTCTTGGCAGACACCCGATGCCAGGCGGTGGTTTCATCATCCGTGCACTCATGCCATCGGCCGAGTCGGTCAGCGTGACGGGCGGAGGTGAGATGGAGCGTATCGAGGGAACTGATTTTTTCGAATATATCGACAAGGATGGCAGTGTTCCTGACCATTACGAACTGCGGTATGTCGAGAAAGCCTCTTCAGGCGGCGATGTCAGGATCATCTCGCCTTATACGTTCCCGCCGAGGATCGGTGAGCTGGACATGCATCTCTTCAACGAGGGACGCCACCAGCATATCTGGAAAATACTCGGAGCAAACCCATGTACGATCGATGATATCGAAGGCGTGCTTTTTGCTGTCTGGGCGCCCGCTGTGCAGCGGGTCAGTGTGGTCGGTGATTTCAATGCCTGGGACGGTCGACGGCACCCGATGCGCTGCCGTGGTGCTTCAGGAATCTGGGAGCTCTTCATTCCGGGGCTTGATGCCGGCAATGCATACAAGTTCGAAATTCTCGGCAGGGAAGGGCAGATGGCCATCAAGACGGATCCCTATGCCCGGCAGATGGGCTTGCGACCCGAGACGGTCTCGCACACTCCGGCCCGAAGCAGTTTCGACTGGCAGGACAGCAAATGGCTCGAGACCCGCCGCAGTTTCGACTGGCAACACGAGCCCGTCGCGATCTACGAGCTGCATGCCGGTTCCTGGCAACATGACGATGATGGCGGTTTCCTGAACTGGCGTGAACTGGCCGATCGGCTGATACCCTACCTTCAGGAGATGCACTACACCCACCTGGAACTCATGCCGGTCGCGGAGCATCCGCTGGATGAGTCATGGGGTTACCAGGTCAGCGGTTACTATGCGCCCACAGCACGTTATGGTTCGCCGGATGATTTCCGTTACTTCGTCGACCAGTGTCATTCTCACGGGATCGGTGTCATTCTCGACTGGGTACCGGCCCATTTCCCGCGAGACGATTTCGCCCTGGCGCGTTTTACGGGCGAACCCGTCTATGAACATGCCGATCCGCGTCGCGGAGAACATCAGGACTGGGGTACGCTGATTTTCGATTACGGGCGCAACGAGGTCCGCAATTTTCTCATCGCCAATGCGCTCTACTGGATCGAGGAGTTCCATATCGACGGGCTGCGGGTCGATGCTGTTGCCTCGATGATCTATCTCGATTACTCCCGCAACGAGGGCGAGTGGCTGCCGAACCAGTTTGGCGGTCGCGAGAACCTCGATGCCATCGCCTTCCTGCGCGAGCTCAACGAAGTTGTCCACGGCCGTTTTCCCGGCGTACTGACAATCGCGGAGGAATCGACTGCCTGGCCCATGGTCTCGCGTCCGGTCGAACTCGGCGGGCTGGGCTTCACCATGAAGTGGAACATGGGATGGATGAATGACAGCCTTGCCTACATCGAGAACGACCCGGTTCATCGCAAGTATCATCACAACCTGCTGACCTTCAGCCAGCTCTATGCGTGGACAGAGAATTTCGTGCTACCCCTGTCACATGACGAGGTCGTGCACCTGAAACGCAGCATGCTGAGCAAGATGCCCGGCGACTACTGGCAGAAGATGGCGAATCTGAGGCTTTTCTACTGCTGGCAGTATGCACACCCGGGCAAGAAACTTCTCTTCATGGGCGGGGAGCTCGGCCAGTGGCATGAGTGGAATCAGGCGCAATCACTGGACTGGCCCCTGCTGCAGGTCGAGGCGCATGCGGGTATCCGTCGCCTCGTGAGTGATCTTAACCGGCTTTACTGTGACGAGCCCTCGCTGCATCGTCATGATTTCGAGCCCCGGGGCTTTCGCTGGATCGACTGCCATGACACCGAGCAGTCAGTCCTGAGCTTTATCCGTTATGCGGATGATGGAGAATGTGTTCTCTGTATCCTCAATTTTACGCCTGTACCGAGGAACCATTACAGGCTGGGCGTTCCGCAGGCAGGCAGCTATCGCGAGATCCTGAATTCCGATTCGGCCTTCTATGGCGGAACCAACAGTGGCAACGGCGGCGATATTCCCGTGGAGGAGAGCGCCTGGATGGGATTTGAACATTCTATCGAAATCACCCTGCCACCACTTGCGGCACTCTTTCTGAAGGCTGGTTGATGAACGTTCTCTTCACGGCAAGTGAATCCTATCCGCTGCTGAAGACCGGCGGGCTGGGCGATGTCGTCTACAGCCTGCCGCATGCACTGAGCGGACTCGGCCTTGATGTGCGGGTGTTGCTGCCTGGCTACCGGGATATCCTGTCGCAGCTCGATGACATCCAGATCATCGGGTGGCTTACGGTGCAGGGCGCAGGCCGTACGCACGATGTGCGAATTCTTTCCGCCAGCCATCCCGGTTTCAGGCTGCGCCTGTGGATCGTCGATTGCGCCGAACTGTTCGACCGTCCGGGCAATCCCTATCTGCATCCCGATGGATACGACTGGCCGGACAATGCAGAGCGCTATGCGGTCTTTTCGAGGGCGGCGGCCATGCTGGCGATGGATGTGCTCGAAAGCGGATGGCGCGCCGATGTCGTCCACAGCCATGACTGGCAGACCGGGCTTGTGCCGGCGTTGCTCGCGATGGAGACACACCCCCCGCGCACGATTTTCACGATTCATAACCTTGCCTACGGCGGGCACTTCTCCCACGACGAGTTCATGCAGCTGAAGCTTCCGGGCCACTGGTGGTCCGGTGAAGGTATCGAGTTTTATGGTGGTTTCTCCATGCTGAAGGCGGGCCTCGTCTACTCGGATGTCATCACCACTGTCAGCCCTACCTATGCCGAGGAGATCTGCACACCGGCTTTCGGCTATGGCATGGAAGGTATCCTGCAGGCCAACAGGCACAAGTTGCACGGCATCCTGAACGGTGTCGATACCTCCGTCTGGAATCCCTCGACCGATACCTGGCTGACTGCGCACTACTCGGCGAAAAGACGCAATCCCGGCAAGCGTAACAACAAGGCAGCCTTGCTGGGTCACTTCTGTGCAACTGTCACCGATCGCCTGCTCTCTGCCCCGCTGCTGGGCATGGTCAGCCGCCTCGTGGAGCAAAAAGGCGTTGACCTCGTCCTTGAGGTGGTGCCGGAGCTGCTCAAGCGCACCAATGCCAATTTCGTCATTCTCGGTGCCGGTCATCACCACCTTGAGAACAGGATCACGGACCTCTCGAGGCAGCATTCGCAACGTATTTTCAGCCACATCGGCTACTCAGAGGAGGTCGCACACCAGCTCGAGGCCGGTGCCGATATCTTCCTGATGCCCTCGCGCTTCGAGCCCTGCGGACTGAACCAGATGTACAGCCTGCTCTATGGAACACTGCCCGTTGTCAATAATACCGGCGGGCTTGCAGATACCGTTGTTGACGCAACCGACGAGAACATCGAGAACAGGACGGCCACCGGTTTCGTGATGAAGACGCCCACTGCTCAAGGGCTTCTCGAGGCGATCGACCGTGCGCTTGAGCTGCATGCCAATCCACGCATCTGGAACCAGTTGCAACGGACGGCCATGGAAAAGAATTTTGGCTGGGATAAGAGCGCGCTGGAATATATCTTGCTATATGAAAATAGCCATGCCGGATAAGAACTGGATAGATCCATGAACGAACCAAAAGCTTCCGAACTCTGTCTTTTGCCTCTCGAGCGACTCAAGTCCGACCCGGACGAGCTGCAGGCGGATTTTCTGCACTATCTCAATCGACATCTCGGACGAT
>JASFFK010000176.1:0-5286 GCA_050124335.1 Chromatiales bacterium
TCCCCGGGTACAGCGGACCGAGTGCCGCACCCGGTGAGTAGAACGGAAACCCGGTATGTTGAACGCAGAACTCGAGCTGACCCTGAATCAGGCCTTTAACCGGGCCAACGAGGAACGTCATGAATTCATGACGGTGGAGCACCTGCTTTATGCCCTGACGGAGAATCCGTCGGCTGCAGAGGTGCTGCTCTCCTGTGGTGCGCATCTGGATGAGCTCCGCAAGCAGATTGCAGCCTTTCTCGAGGAGACCACACCCCTGATTCCCACGGACGAGGAGCGTGACCCTCAGCCAACGCTCGGCTTTCAGCGCGTTCTACAGCGTGCTGTCTACAGTGTCCAGTCATCCGGAAAACGCGAGGTTTCCGGTATCAACGTGCTGGTCGCTCTCTTCGGGGAGCAAGAATCACATGCCGTTTATCTGCTGGGACTGCAGGATGTGACCAGGCTTGATGTGGTCAATTATATTTCTCACGGCATTTCCAAGATCCTCGATGACGAGAGCGATGAGGGCGATCCCCTCCTGCTCGAGGAGAAAGAGGAAGAGGGCGGCAGGAAAAAGTCCGCACTCGAACAGTTTGCCGTCAACCTCAACGAAGAGGCCGCACAAGGGCGCATCGACCCGCTCATCGGGCGGGACCTCGAGGTGGAGCGTTCCATCCAGATTCTGTGCCGCAGGCGCAAGAACAATCCGCTGCTCGTCGGCGAGGCCGGTGTCGGCAAAACCGCGATCGCGGAAGGCATGGCCAAGAAGATTGTCGATGGCGAAGTGCCCGAGGTGCTGGCCGATGCCCTGATCTATGCGCTTGACCTCGGCGCGCTCGTTGCCGGTACGAAGTATCGCGGCGACTTCGAGCAGCGCCTGAAATCCGTACTCTCCGAGCTGAAACAACAGCAGAATGTCGTCCTGTTTATCGACGAGATTCATACCATCATCGGGGCAGGATCTGCCTCGGGTGGCACCATGGATGCTTCCAACCTGCTGAAGCCGGCGCTTGCGTCGGGGCAGCTGCGCTGTATCGGTTCGACAACCTACACGGAGTTTCGCAACATCTTCGAGAAGGACAGCGCCCTTGCTCGCCGTTTCCAGAAGATCGACATCAACGAGCCGACGGTCGAGGAGACTGTCGATATCCTGAAGGGACTCAAGAGTCGCTTCGAGGAACATCACGAGGTCGAGTACAGTTTCGATGCCCTGCGTGCTGCAGCCGAACTCTCGGAGAAGTACATCAACGAACGGCACCTGCCCGACAAGGCCATCGATGTCATCGATGAGGCTGGTGCGAGCACGCGACTCCTGCCCGAAGAGGAACGCCCCGAGATCATCGGCGTCGAGCTTATCGAGAATATTGTGGCGAAGATCGCGCGTATTCCGCCGCGCAAGGTTTCCGAGTCCGACACCGATACCCTGCGTCACCTCAGGCGTGACCTGCAGGCCGTTATCTACGGCCAGGATCCTGCGATCGAGACCCTGACCAACGCCATTATCATGAACCGATCCGGCCTGGGCACCGAGGAACGCCCGATCGGCTCATTCCTTTTCACCGGACCAACGGGCGTGGGCAAGACAGAGGTGACGCGCCAGCTTGCACGCATCATGGGCATGGAAATGGTGCGCTTTGACATGTCCGAGTACATGGAGCGCCATACAGTCTCGCGCCTGATTGGTGCGCCGCCCGGCTACGTGGGCTTTGACCAGGGTGGTTTGCTGACCGAGGCGATCAACAAAACGCCCCACTGCGTACTACTGCTTGACGAGATCGAGAAGGCACATCCGGATGTCTTCAACCTGCTGCTGCAAGTCATGGATCACGGCACCCTGACAGACAACAATGGTCGCAAGGCGGATTTCCGCAACGTCGTACTCGTCATGACTTCGAACGCGGGTGCCCACGAGATGAGCCGTTCATCGATCGGCTTTACGACCCAGGATCACTCCAGCGACGGTATGGAGGCATTGAAGAAGTATTTCACGCCCGAGTTCCGTAACCGTCTGGACGCGATCGTGCAGTTCGCACCACTGGGTGAGGAGTCGATCAGCAAGGTTGTCGACAAGTTTCTTTTCGAACTCGAGCAACAGCTTGCCGAGAAGAACGTGTCAATGACGGTCGAACAGGAGGTTCGCGAATGGTTCGCCAGGGAGGGTTATGATCCGAAAATGGGTGCGCGGCCGATGGCTCGTCTCATCCAGGATGAGATCAAGCGTCCTCTTTCGGAAGAGGTGCTGTTCGGGAAACTGGCGAATGGAGGCAGTGTGAAGATCAGCCGTCCGGGAGACAAACTGGAGTTCGAGATCAGCGCGCGCGATACGTGATGCGACCCTTCGTCAGGTCGTAGGGTGTCAGCTCGACCGTGACCTTGTCTCCGGTGAGGATGCGGATATAGTTCTTGCGCATTTTTCCGGAAATATGGGCAGTTACAACGTGTCCGTTTTCCAGTTCCACCCGGAACGTGGTGTTTGGCAGGGTGTCTATGACAGTCCCTTCCATTTCGATAAAGTCTTCTTTCGCCATGCGATAAACAAGTCTGGATGATTTAACAGCCGCGCATTATAGCACAGGGCCAATGAACGATAAGATCAGAAAAAGCGATGTAGACTGGCGTCGCGAACTCAGTGAAGAACAGTTCCATATCTGTCGGCAGAAGGGGACAGAGCGCCCATTCACGGGAAAGTACTACCAGACGAAAACCAGCGGTACTTACCGCTGCGCCTGTTGCGGAGAGCCTCTCTTTCGCTCCGATCACAAGTATGACTCGGGAAGCGGGTGGCCGAGTTTTTACCAGGCTATGGACGAGAATGCCGTTGAAACTGAACAGGATCAAAGCCACGGCATGATTCGTACAGAGGTGCATTGCCGCAAGTGCGGATCACACCTCGGTCATATTTTCCCGGATGGCCCGCAGCCCACGGGACTGCGTTACTGCATCAATTCAGTTTCTCTGGATCTCGAGCCGGACGCGGATTGAGTGCGGCTGCATAGGGGTCGAACTGGTTGTCGATCATCAGGGCGATCTGCTCGAGTCCGTTGTCACCCTGCTCCATGATGATGTCGAGCGAGGATTTGCCACCGAGCAGCGGCTGCTCGACAGTCACCCAGAGGCGGGCCGACTCGAGGCTGTAGGGAAAGATCTTCTGTGTTGCATCGTCGATATGCAGTATCTTCTTCGCAAGGTGGTACACGGCTGAATCCTTGCACAGCGTGGTGCCCATCCTGTATCGGTTGTACTCCCGCGGTTTGAGCTTGTCGCCCAGTCCCAGCAGCACGGGCTGTTGTTCATAGGGGACTTTCCAGTGATCAAGCACCTGGATTGCTTCTCTCAGCAGGGAGGTGAGTTGCCTGGTACTTTCCTGGTCTGGTGTCATCGTCATCACCGGAAATAAAATATAAGTCTCTAATAATATACTTATATCTGGCATCGTCGCAAACTGCTCGTCATGACCCTTGTGCATTTCCTTTGCAGTTACGGCTGTTCTGCGTCAGTGCTCGGTCAGGCGGGGCATGCAGCGGTATTGCCCGGGCAGGGATATAATGACGGCTCACCGCTACCTGAAAAGACCATGCTTCCAGAGAACCTTCAGTTCGATCGCCAGCATATATGGCATCCCTACACGAGCCTCACCAGTCCACTGGCTACCCATGCGGTTGAATCAGCCGAGGGCGTGAGGCTGAGGTTTGCCGACGGGACCGAAGTCATCGACGGTATGGCCTCCTGGTGGTGTGTCATACATGGCTACAATCACCCGGACCTGACCAGTGCGGCGAAGAAGCAGCTGGACCGCATGGCGCATGTCATGTTTGGCGGACTGACCCACGAGCCGGCCGTTGAACTGTGCCGGCGCCTCGTCGGGATGACGCCCGAACCGCTGGAGCATGTCTTTCTGTCCGATTCAGGATCTGTGAGTGTCGAGGTTGCCATGAAAATGGCAATCCAGTACTGGCAGGGACAGGGGGCGCCGGACAGGCAACGTTTCCTGACGATCCGCAATGGCTATCATGGAGACACCTTTGCGGCCATGTCGGTCTGTGATCCGGTCAATGGCATGCATCATCTTTTCAGCGGGATTCTGCCAAAGCAGTTGTTCGCGCCTGCTCCGGGTATCGCTCCGGGTGATGAGTGGGATGACTCCGAGATATCGCCTTTCGCGGCATTGATCGAACAACATGCGGACGAGATCGCTGCGGTTATCCTTGAGCCGGTCGTACAGGGAGCCGGTGGTATGCGCTTCTATCATCCCGCATACCTGCGTCATGTGAGAGAGCTCTGCGATCGCCATGGCGTGTTGCTCATCGCCGATGAAATCGCAACAGGCTTTGGACGCACCGGTAAACTCTTTGCATGCGAGCATGCAGGGGTTGTGCCGGATATCCTCTGTGTCGGAAAGGCGCTGACCGGTGGTTACATGAGCCTGGCCGCGACACTGGTGACAGACAGGGTCATGCGAGGTGTCTGTGCGGACGGTCATGTTTTCATGCATGGCCCTACCTTCATGGGTAACCCGCTGGCCTGTGCCGTGGCATCTGCGAGCATTGATCTGCTTCTCGGCAGCATGTGGCAGCAATCCGTGAAGCGGATCGAGAAGAGACTGAGCGAGCGGCTGTTGCCCCTGAACGAACTTCCGGCAGTCAGGGAAGCGCGTGTCTTCGGCGCTATCGGTGTTCTCGAGATGAATCAGCAACTGGATGTCGCGCAGGTGCAGACCAGGCTTATCGAGAGAGGGGTCTGGTTGCGCCCTTTTGGCAAGTTGCTCTACACCATGCCGCCGTATGTGATCAGTGACGATGAGCTGGTGCAGGTCACGGGGGCCATGCAGGAGGTTGCCGAAAGCCTGTAGACCGGCCTTTCGGGAAACTGGCAGATCAGGCTTTCCTGACGCCTGCGATCAGGATCCAGTCATCCAGTTGACAGGGCTCCTCAAGCTCGAACATGTCTGTAAACGCTTCCATGACGGCCCCGGCCTGTTCTGCGAGTATGCCGGAGAGGGCAAGCTGGCCGCCAGGCCTCACGAGTGAGCCTATCTCCTGCGCCAGCTCGATGAGAATGCTGGCAAGAATGTTCGCGATGACGATGTCTGCCTGCTCGCCGACGGGCGTATTCGATCCAGCGAGAGTGAGGCGGTCTGCAACCCCGTTGTCTTTTGCATTTTGCGCACTCGCCATCAGTGCCTGCGGGTCATGATCGATGCCGAGGGCCGACGCGGCGCCAAGCTTGAGAGCCGCGATGGCAAGAATGCCGGACCCGCAACCGAAATCGACAAGGCTTTTGCCTGCAAGATCCTGGCTGTCGAGC
>JASFFK010000177.1:0-5283 GCA_050124335.1 Chromatiales bacterium
ATTGGCAGCTTCCTCGAGCGGCACGCTGCCCGCACAACGGGCGAAGCCAGAACAAGCCAGCACGCTAGGATCACGGAAACCCGCTGGTTTCGCGCGCAGCATCACGAGATTCCTGCCAGAATGGTCAAGAAAAATCCCGGCGTAAAGAGTTTCAGCCGCTGTGAGGCCTGTCACACCCGGGCTGCCGCAGGGCGTTTCAATGAACATGATGTCCGTATCCCGGGATACGGCTATTGGGACGATTAAATGCGCAAGCTGACCATACTGCTGCTTCTGCTCCCGATGCTTGCTACCGGTCACCTCCTCGCCGACAGCAAGGATGATGATCACGAGCGTGCGTACCAGGCCCGTCAGCAGGACAAGATCCTGTCACTCGAGGAAATCCTCGGGAAGCTGGATCTTGGTCCTGACACCCGGTTGCTCGAGGTGGAGCATGAACAGGAACACGGCCGTGATATCTATGAGATCGAGTATCTGACGAGCGACGGGGATATCTATGAACTCGAGGTGGATGCTGCGACAGGACAGGTTTTGAAACGGGAACGGGAGTAGATGCGGCTACTGCTGGTTGAGGACAATACGGAACTGGTTGCGGAACTGCTGCCTGCACTGCAGCAGGCAGGTTATGCCGTGGATGCCACGACCGACGGAGAAGAGGCGCACTACCTTGGTGAGAACGAGAGTTACGACGCCGTGATCCTTGATCTTGGCCTGCCGAAACGCAGCGGACTGGAAGTGCTCCGGGCCTGGCGCGACAGCACGCTGAAGATGCCCGTGCTGATCCTGACCGCACGCGATACCTGGCAGGACAAGGTCGAGGGCCTCAAGGCGGGGGCGGATGATTACCTCGCCAAGCCGTTTCATCCGGAGGAACTGCTGGCGCGCCTGCAAGCTCTCATCCGGCGCAGCCACGGTATTGCAGACAGTATACTGCGTGCCGATGGGATGACACTCGACGAAGGGCAGCAACTGCTCGAACTCGGGAACGGCAAGCGCCACAAGCTGACCGGAACCGAGTTCCGGCTGTTGCGCTATTTCATGCTGAACCCGGACAGACCGCTGTCGAAAACCCGGCTCACAGAACACCTCTACGACCAGGAATTCGACCGAGACAGCAATCTCATCGAGGTCTATGTGCGGCGCCTGCGCGAAAAGATCGGGCGGGATCGCATCGAGACGCGGCGCGGTCAGGGTTATGTCTTCAAATCCTGAAAAGCGGCACTCTCTCGAGCGCTCGCTGCAGGTTGCCCTGGGCGGACTCGTTCTTCTGGCCATGCTCGCGCTTGCGCTGACTGGAATCGTCGCTGTACGCGATCTGGCCAAAGACTATGTCACGACAAGGCTGGAGCATGATGCCGAGGCGCTGGTCGCCATGCTGGAACCGCGGGAGAAGCGCTTTCTGCATGCAGTCCCGCCAATCTACAACCAGCCCTACTCCGGCCACTACTTCATCATCCGGTTCGATGATGGCAGCCTGCTGCGCTCGCGCTCGCTGTGGGACACCGTCTTCAGTGTGGAGCAGACCGACCCGGGTGAAAACAGTATCGACATGGTCGATGGTCCTCAGGAGCAGCAACTGCTGATGCGTACAGCGACCTATCGCAAGCAGCAACAGGCTTTTACGCTGGCAATTGCCGAGGACATCGGCACATTCAGGACCATGATGCAATGGTTGCTCTGGCTTGCCATCGGTGTCGTCATCATCACGTTGCTTCTCTTCCTGCTGATCCAGAAGCACCTTCTGCGGCGTGGCTTCCGGAGGCTCGACCTGGTTCGCGAGGACGTCCGGAGTATCGCGCGTGGCGAGAAGGAGTCTCTGCGAACCGACGTGCCAACGGAAATCACTCCGCTGGTAACCGATTTTAACCAGTTGCTGACAGGCTGGCGGGGCTATCTCGCACGCTCGCGACATGCTGCCGGCAACCTCGCCCATGCACTCAAAACACCCCTGAGTCTGATCCTGCAGCAGGGCAGAAAGCATGATGACCAATACCTGGTGAAACAGGCCGAACGCATGCGTGATCTCATCGATCGCGAACTCAACCGTGCACGCATTGCCGGGTCAGCACTGGCGGGCAGGCGTTTCAGGCCCGCAACCGATATTGCCGAACTCGCAGACGTCATCCGGCAACTGCATCGCGACAGACAACTCGACCTGCAGCTTGTTATCGATGCGGAGGATCAACTGCCGCTGGACCAGCAAGACATGCTCGAGCTTGTCGGGAACCTGCTCGAAAACGCCGCAAAGTGGGCACGGCACAGGATACGGCTCACTCTCGGAACCGGTGATGGCATGCGCCTTGTCATCGAGGATGACGGCCCCGGGATCAACAGGGATTCGCGTTCGTTGATACTGACACGCGGTACCCGGCTGGACGAATCTGAAGAGGGACACGGGATCGGCCTGTCGATCGTCCAGGAGATTATCGAACTCTACGGTGGCAGTATCGATCTCGGAGAATCGGATGAACTGGGTGGCTTGCGCGTCACCGTCGAGTTGCCGTTACCGGGCTGACCTCTGCACTTCCTGCTGGCCGCCTCTGCAGGGGTCACCGTTCTATCCCGCTGAATTGCGCCCCCGGTTTTTCCGCTGCGCGATGTTGCGAGCGTGCAAATGCAAAGAAGCTCTCAGCTGTTCGGATCGACCAGCGTCCGTCCCTTGATCTTGCCGGCGATAATATCCGCGGCAGCACCGGGCACCTCTTCGAGACCGATCACGCTGCCGATCTCATCGAAGGCCGAATCAGGCAGTTCGTGTGCCAGACGCCGCCAGGCTTCTGTGCGCCGATCGATCGGGCAGTAGACCGAGTCGACACCGCGCAGGCTGACATTGCGCAGGATGAAAGGCATGACCGTGGTCTCGAGCTTGAAGCTCGCAGCCAGGCCACAGGCCGCAACGGCGCCGCCGTAATTCATTTCGGCGAGTACGCGCGCGAGGATCGCCCCCCCTGTCACGTCGACGGCACCGGCCCAGCGCTGTGTTTCCAGCGGCCTGCCGGGTTGACTCATCTCGTCGCGGCTGACGAAGTCGCTCGCCCCGAGGCCCGCGAGAAAATCACGGGTTTCCGGCCGGCCGGATTGTGCCGTCACTTCATAGCCAAGTTGCGACAAGAGCAACACGGCGATACTGCCGACACCGCCGGCGGCGCCCGTGACGAGCACCTTGCCGGAATCCGGCGCCACCCCCGCCTCCTCCAGCGTCATGACGCAAAGCATCGCGGTGAGTCCGGCCGTACCGATGGTCATTGCCTTGCGTGCATCGAGACCTTCAGGCATGGGCACGAGCCATTCGGGCCTGACGCGTGCCTTCTGTGCAAAACCGCCCCAGTAACGCTCGCCAACACCCCAGCCTGTCAGGATGACGGCATCGCCGGGTTTGAAACGGTCGGATGCCGACTCCGCAACGCTCCCCGCAAAATCGATACCGGGCACCATCGGAAAGTCACGAATGATCTTGCCCGTCCCCGTCACGGCAAGCCCGTCCTTGTAATTGAGAGACGACATGGCGACATCCACGAGCACGGCTTCATCGGGCAGATCTGACTCCTCCAGCTGGCGAACAGTTGCAACTGTTCCGCCTTCTTCCTGTTCCAGTACCAGGGCATTGAACATCGACAGCCTCCTCTCTTGATGCATGTGTGTTGTTTGAGATCCTGCTCGCAATGGCAGGATGAAAGTTCTGCTCAGGATAACCTTTCTGTCTGACGGAAGCACAGCCCGGTGGAGCTGCCCGGATGTATGGAACGCATTTCCGGTTCCGGAAGGTTGCTTCAAAGGCGCGGGATCAGTTCCTCGATTATCGACCGTTCCTCGAGCAGTTCGCGTTCCGATTCCCTGAGTCGCGCCCTCGCGAATGCATCGAGCTCCAGCCCCTGCACGACCTGGTACTCACCGTGACTGCAGGTCACCGGAAAGGAAAAGACGATCCCCTGGGAGATGCCGTAGCTGCCATCCGAGGGCACGCTCATGCTGACCCAGTCCTCTTCGGACGTGCCCAGCGCCCAGTCCCGAACATGGGCAACGATCGCGTCCGCTGCAGATGCTGCAGAGGAGAGGCCGCGCGCCTGGATGATCTCTGCGCCACGTCGCTGGATACGCGGGATAAAATGATCGATTGCCCAGTCGCGGCTGACCAGTTCAAGTGCCGGTGTCCCCTCGATCAGGCAATTGCTGATATCAGGATACTGGGTCATGGAGTGGTTACCCCAGATCGCCATGCGCGTGATATTGGCGACAAGGCTGTTGGTCTTGTTGGCGAGTCGGCCGAGTGCCCGGTTGTGATCGAGCCTCGTCATGGACGTGAACTGTGTCTGATCCAGATCAGGAGCATTGGCGGCAGCAATGAGCGCATTGGTGTTTGCCGGGTTCCCGACAACGAGCACACGCACGTCCGGAGATGCATGTTCGTTGATCATGCGCCCCTGGACAGCAAAGATCCGCGCGTTGTCAGTGATCAGTTCCTTGCGTTCCATGCCCTTGCCACGCGGCTTGGCTCCAACGAGGATCGCGTAGTCTGTATCGCGAAATCCGATCCGTGGATCATCCGTCATGACGATATCGTGCAGGAGCGGCATCGCACAGTCCTCGAGTTCCATGCCAACACCCTGTAGTGACGAGAGTGCCTGCGGTATCTCGAGCAGCCTCAGGATCACGGGCTGATCAGGTCCGAACATGGCGCCGGAGGCGACCCGGAACGCAAGCGCATAGCCGATATTGCCGGCGGCACCCGTTATGGTGACCTTGATGGGGGAAATCATCGTGGCCATCTCCTCCTCTTTATTTCTGTTTTGCAGAAAAGTATAGAACCCGCCGCCTTCGTGTGTCCCGTGATGCGGCAAATAATCACTATCGGCAATATCAATACAGTTTCAGCGAGCCTGTCAGCCCATGATTCCCCCGGGAGTGGCAAGCAAAAAGACGACAAGGGCCGCTTTTGCGGCCCTTGTCATTACCTTTCCTGTCGGCTGGCTGAATCAGCCGGCAACCGCTTTCTGGATCAGCGGGATCAGTGGCTCAGGCAGTGTGATCTTGCCGGAGAGTGCAAATTCGTGCGCCTTGTCTGACATCTTCTTCCATGTTTTCTGAATGATATCGATCCACTTTTCCTCGCTGTACTCAGGGTGCTTTCCGGCAAACTCGAGCATGTAGTGCTCGATAAAGACCAGGTCAGTGACATCCTCGAGGAGCTGGGTATCCGGATTGAGCTTCAGCTTGCGCTTGCCGACAGCCTCCTTGACGCGTGCAATGAACTCCTCGTCATAGCCGGCTTCGGCAAGAAGCTTG
>JASFFK010000178.1:0-5222 GCA_050124335.1 Chromatiales bacterium
TCAAGCACCGGCGGCTCGGGCAGATGCAGCAGCCTGTACAGAGACCGCAGCTGACGCCGGAAAAGCTGCTCGAAATCGCTGACACTCTCCGGAGAGTTGTAATCACCGAACCACCAGAACCAGTCGGAACCTTCGCAAACTGCGAGCTGCTGAGTCGCCAGTCGCTCCTCTTCGGCCGTGAGGACATTGCGGCCGATCACGGCATCATAGGCCTGCTTCGCCTCGACGAGCAGTTCCCAGGCGCGATTTTTGTCCTTCTCGCCAATCCAGGTCGAAAAGGAGCCATAGACCCAGCTTCCGGGACAGAGTTTTTCCATCTCGCGCGTCTCTATATCGCTTTCGACGGCGCCGGAGAAGCTCATGACATTGATGTCCGGGTCATCCACCAGCGCCTTGTAGAGGCCATCGAGAAAGTTGGCGCCATTGTCCGGGTAGTACTCCCAGGCATTTTCTCCATCAAGGATGACGCTCACGACATGCTTGTCGGAATCCTGATCGAGAAATGTCCGGATGTTACGCAGATGCTTGATGAAATCGACGATGGCGTCATCAGCATGCCAGTTGCTGTATTCGAAACCGATAAGGTCCGAGAGGCCGTCATCGCGGAAGAAGAGCTCGACGCGATTATCTGCATGCGTGTAGGGCGAGAAGAGTCCCCGACGCGAGTGGACCTCGTCTTCGGGAAATCCGGATTTCTGGCTGCTGTTGCGCCATACACCCTCCCCTGTCGCCGTCCAGGCGATGGCAAACTCGTCGAGCAGGTCCATGGCGTCATCACTGACTCCCCCTTCGGAGAGCCAGACGCCTTTCGGGCGCACACCAAGATAGCGCTTCATGAGTTCTATACCCTGCTGCATGTGCCAGCGGTTACGCTCCTTTCCGCCGGGGTATGCCACCGTTTCAGGCGCCGGCGCGTCCGGCAGTGCACAGCGCATGTTTTCAAAATCATGCAACAGGGGCACGATCGGGTGACCGTACGGAGTCATCGAGATCTCTATCTGGCCGGAAGCTGCCAGTGCACGGTAGCGCGGAATCAGCCCGGCCAGGGTGTCGTGGATCAGGAAGGCCAGCTGCTCCATGTCGCTGCCGGAGAAGTGACGCCCCTTGTCCATGAGATAGCGGATAAGGTCATTATTTCTGAGCGAGTGGCCAAACCAGACCAGGTGATACCAGACAAGGAGATCGATGAAATACTGCTCGTCCAGATAGGCCAGCATCTCCCTCGGGGGATGCTGTTCGCTGTAGTAGAGATTGAGGTGATCGAACCAGTGAACCAGGTTGCGAAACTCCGGATAGGGATCGATGAGCAGCGGATGATGGCAGCGCTGGCAGGCACGGACGATTTCAACACGAGACTCGGCATCTGCCGGGATCGGAGTGGCACCGATCACATAGTTGAGCAACGGGTCGAAAGTAGGCTGACCCGATTCACGCCACAACTCGAGTTGCCTGACATAATCCTCGATTTGTTCCAGCAACACAGGGGCGAAATTGATGACACCGCGCATCTTCGGGTTATTCTCGAAATGCGCTGCCATGTCCGTGTAGTCCTTGAGGCCATGCAGATAGACCCAGGGAAGCCGGTACTCGCCGTCAATACCGTCACGGTAATGCGGCTGATGCATATGCCAGCAGAGAACGAGGTTCAGCTTTCCGGCTTCCACACGTAATCCTCACCTTCCAGTGAATAGAGATTCTGGCCGAGCATGTTCGGCGTGACCAGGACGATGCCGTTGGGGGTGACGTGGAACCGCTTCTTGTCCTCTTCCAGGTTGACACCGATCTGCATGCCATCGGGTATGACGCAACTCTTGTCGATGATGGCACGCTTGATGACGCAGTTCCTGCCGATCTGAACCTTGGGCAGGATCACGCTGTCCTTGACGAGGCTACCCTCCTCGACACGCGACAGGAAAAAGAGTATCGAGCGCTTGACCCTGCCACCAGAGAGGATGCATCCGGCAGAGATCAACGAATCGATCGCCTCCCCCCGGCGACCCTCGTCGTCAAAAATGAACTTTGCCGGAGGATGCTGCGTCTGGTAGGTCCAGATCGGCCAGTCGCGCGCATAGAGGTTTAACTCGGGCTCTACCTCGCAGAGTTCCATGTTGGCCTGCCAGTAGGATTCCACCGTGCCGACATCACGCCAGTAAGCCTGGTCACCGTTCTCCTTGCGGAACGGGTATGCAAGGGCCACCGAGTCAGCGATCTTCGACGGGATGATATCCCTGCCGAAGTCGTGCGAGGACTTTTCCTTCTCGGCATCCTCGATCAGGGTGTTGTACAGAAAACTGGTCGAGAAGACGTAGATACCCATCGAGGCAAGTGCCATATCCGGATTCCCGGGTACAGGATCCGGATCCTCCGGCTTTTCGGTGAACTTCGTGATGCGAAGGTTCTCGTCCACTGACATGACGCCGAATTCTGTGGCCTCGGATCGCGGAACCTCGATGCAGCCTACGGTGAAATCAGCACCGGACTGCGCATGGTTCACAAGCATCTCTGAATAATCCATGGTGTAGATATGGTCACCGCCGAGCACCATCACGTAGTCCGGACTGTGGATCTTGACGATGTCGAGATTCTGGTAAAGCGCATCCGCAGTTCCCTGGTACCACTGTTTCTTGGCCGTCCGCTGCTGGGCTGGCAGGATCTCGACGAATTCCCCGATTTCAGGACGCATGAAGGACCAGGCGCGTTGCAGATGCCGGATCAGTGAGTGTGCCTTGTATTGCGTCAGGACACCGATGCGACGCAAGCCGGAATTGACGCAATTCGACAGGGCAAAATCGATGATGCGGTACTTGCCACCGAACGGGACTGCCGGCTTGGCGCGCCAGCGCGTCAGACCCTTCAGGCGTGATCCCTCCCCGCCCGCGAGAACCAGCACAAGCGTCTTGCGAGTCAACTCCGTGACGATCTTGGGCTCGACGTAGTACTTGTGCATTTTCAGCTGTTCTTTGGTATCGATAACCATCCTAATTAATCCTCAATAAAACAACTCATTGACTGCGACCACCGTACCCTTCAGCGCCAGCTGCTCGTCGGTTACAAGAAAAACCGGCGTCTCCCGGACGAGATCCTGCATTGCTGCCCTGCGGGTCGCCTCCTCCATGAAACGCTCCGGTTCGAACCATTCCTTCAGCCGCATCGCCATGCCGCCAAAGAGATAGAGCCCCCCGAGAGGTCGGTACATCAGGGCAACATTCCCGATCCAGGCCGCGTAGATATCCCAGAAAAGGCGGATTGCGTGGCGTGCGGAGATATCCTTGCGTTCCGCCGCCGCTGTTACTGTCTCCGGCGTCTTCAGGACAGCGTGGTCCTGGCCACGCAGAAATGCATCCAGCAGGACAAGCCCGTGCCCGGACAGGAGGGTTTCCCAGCTCACGCGCTCCATCCGCAAGCTTTCGTGCAGATAGTTACTCAGGCGAAGTTGCTGTTCGTTGGCCGGTGCATAATCCGCATGGCCTGCCTCGGTCGGATGGACAGCACGTCCAAGCAGGTTCGCGCATTTTCCCATCAACGCAAGACCAAGCCCTGTCCCCGCACCCGTGATCACTGACAGCCCGTCTTCTTCCACAGGCACGTCGTTCAGACAGACAAGGTCGCCTTTCTCGAGAAGGCTAATCCCATGAGCTGCAGCCTGAAAGTCGTTTATGAGCAGCAGCTGATCAAGATCAAGTTGACGTTTCAGCCGCGGGACATCGATCGTCCACGGCAAGTTGGTCAGGTCGGCAACCTCGCCGTGAACAGGACCGGCAACAGCAAGACCTGCCGATGTGATGCGATAGCGATCGGGTTCGAGACGGGAAAGAAAATCCTTCAGTAGCGGGAACGGGTCGCCGTACTCCTCGTTCAGATACTTCCTGGTTGACTTCTGCTGCCAGCCTCCCTTATCCGTACGAATGAAAAGCGACAACCAGCTTTTGGTCCCGCCGATATCGGCAACGAGAACGGCGTTGTTCATTGGCTCCTGTCTGCGCTCTGGTCAGTGCCTCTCTTCCGGCACCGGTCCATCACGTCCTGTCATGCGCCTGTAATGGCTTATAAGGTTGTTTGTCGAAGCGTCATGGGTTGCATGGAAAACCTGATCGTCGAACTCGCGAAGAATGGATCGCGCCAGCTGTTTGCCAAGCTCCACACCCCACTGATCGAATGAATTCAGGTTCCAGATGACACCCTGGACGAAAATCTTGTGCTCATATAATGCTATCAGCATCCCGAGGTTGCGGGGTGTCATTTTTCGCAGCAGGAGCGTATTTGTCGGCCTGTTGCCTTCAAAGACCATGTGGTTGACACGATGCCCCGCTTCCTCGAGGTTTTGGCCCGAATTCGCGATAGTCTCGCGGGTCTCTGCAAGGGTGCGACCCCGCATCAAAGCCTCGGTCTGGGAGAAGAAATTCGACATCATGATGTCGTGGTGATGTCTGAGAGCTGAATGGGTCTCGGCCGTGGCGATGAAATCGGCAGGCACGAGCCGGCTGCCCTGATGCAGTAGCTGGTAGAAAGCATGCTGTCCGTTGATACCGGTCGCCCCCCAGAGAACCGGAGAAGTGGTCGTGAGTACCGGCTGGCCGTCACGATCGATTGATTTTCCGTTGGACTCCATGTCGAGCTGTTGCAGGTAGGCAGGCAGGGAACGCAGGTAGTGATCGTATGGCAACACCGCATGGCTTTCGGATCCGAAGTAGTTCTGGTACCAGATACCCAGCAATGCCAGTACCACGGGCATGTTCTGCTCGAGTGGAGCGGCCATGAAGTGGCAATCCATGGCATGCGCGCCGTCGAGAAGCTCCGAAAAGCGCTCCTCCCCGATAGCGATCATGATCGGCAACCCGATCGCAGACCAGAGCGAGAAACGCCCGCCGACCCAGTCCCAGAAGACGAACATGTTATCGGTATCGATTCCGAAAGCAGCGACGGCCTCGCTGTTGGTCGAGACAGCGACGAAATGTTTCGCGATCTGTGACTCATCGCCACAGCGTGACAGAAACCACTCACGCGCTGTCGCGGCATTGGTCATGGTCTCCTGCGTGGTAAAGGTCTTGGAAGCGACGATGAAGAGGGTCGTCTCCGGATCGAGTGAACCCAGAATTTCCCCGGTCGCGACACCGTCAACATTGGAAAGAAAATGCAACCTCAGATCCGGTTGGATGTAGGGTTCGAGTGCTTCGCAGACCATCTTCGGACCAAGATCGGATCCGCCG
Organism: Chromatiales bacterium; assembly: GCA_050124335.1. Classification (GTDB taxonomy): domain Bacteria; phylum Pseudomonadota; class Gammaproteobacteria; order Chromatiales; family Chromatiaceae; genus Sva-25. The sequence continues at coordinate 5,208 of JASFFK010000178.1, forward strand.
ATACCAATGTTCACC
>JASFFK010000179.1:0-5090 GCA_050124335.1 Chromatiales bacterium
TCTCGATGGTGCTGCCTCGACTCTCGAACGTGCCGTGCGTATCGAATCGCGCCACCCGCTTCCCTGGAACCGGCTTGCCCAGATCAGGCTGCAGCAGCAAAATTATTCACTCGCGGCAGAACTGGCCTCGAAGTCCAACGCACTGGCCGGTTCCGACAGCAGCCTCAAGCGGAGCAACTATCTCATTATTGCGGATGCAAAGCGCGCCAGTGGTGATGCTGCGGGTGCACGCGTGGCGCAGAGTCGCGCAGACTCCATGCGCTGATATTCCCGAAAAAAGCCGTTTTCAGACGAGTGCCGGCTTCCCGGGAAAACGGCTTTTTTCATTGCCCGGCGCTGCGCCGGGCATTACACTTTGCCTGTTTTATTTCAACGAATTCCTTAATTAACCAACTGGAGTTATTGCATGGCTATCGAACGTACCCTTTCAATCATCAAACCTGACGCTGTCGCCAAGAATGTCATCGGCGATATCTACAGCCGTTTTGAAAAGGGTGGCCTGAAAATCGTCGCTGCCAGGATGCTGCACCTGACACCGGAACAGGCCGGTGGATTCTATGCCGTCCACAAAGAGCGCCCTTTCTACCAGGACCTGGTCGACTTCATGACGTCCGGTCCGGTGATGGTTCAGGTGCTTGAGGGCGAAAACGCCATTGCACGTAACCGCGAGCTCATGGGTGCGACCAATCCGCAGGAAGCTGCCGCAGGAACGATTCGCGCCGATTTTGCGACCACCGTTGACGAAAATGCCGTGCACGGTTCCGATGCGCCGGAGACGGCCGCAGTCGAAATCGCTTTCTTTTTCCCCGAGGGCGTTTGCGAACGCACGCGCTGACCGACGATCGTGACTGACAGCAAACTCAATCTTCTGAACCTTGACCGGGAGGGCATGGAAGCCCTCGTGACGGAGATGGGGTACAAGTCCTTTCAGGGACGCAATCTCTTCAAGTGGATTCACAAACATGGAGCGGACAGTTTCGACGGCATGACTGACCTTGCCAAGAAGCTGCGCCACCAGCTGGAAGAGAACGCCGTCATCAGGGCGCCCGATATCATCTTCGAGCAACCATCCCTCGACGGGACCATCAAGTGGATCCTCGAGCTCGAGGATCATCAGCGGATCGAGACTGTCTACATACCCGAAGAGGGCAGAGGAACACTTTGCGTCTCTTCACAGGTCGGCTGCGCACTCGACTGCTCGTTCTGTTCGACTGCACAACAGGGGTTCAATCGTAACCTGACCACGGCAGAGATCATCGGGCAGGTATGGATTGCGGCCGCCGAGCTTGGCGATCAGCAGCCCCTTACCAATGTCGTCATGATGGGTATGGGCGAACCGCTCGCAAACTTCGATGCAGTTGTCGCCGCCATGAACATCATGCAGGATGACCTCGCATACAAGCTCTCGAAGTATCGTGTCACGCTCAGCACTTCGGGCATTGTTCCGGCACTGAAAAAACTCGGCGAAGTGAGTGATGCCTCTCTCGCGGTTTCGCTGCATGCGCCCGATAATGCCCTGCGCGACGAGCTCGTTCCGATCAACAGGAAGTACCCGCTCGAGACGCTGATACCGGCCTGCAAGGAGTTCATCGCCGGTGACAGGCGCCGCAAGATCACCTGGGAATATGTCATGCTTGACGGCGTCAACGATACCGACAGGCATGCAAAGGCCCTCATACGGCTGCTCGAGGGTGTACCATCCAAGATCAACCTGATTCCATTCAACCCCTTTCCGGGCAGCCATTACCGGTCATCATCGCCAGAGCGTGTCGAGGCGTTTCGTATGCGCCTGAAGCGATCCGGCCTGATCGCAACCACGCGCAAAACACGTGGTGACGATATCGATGCGGCCTGCGGCCAGCTTGTCGGCAAAGTCAGGGACAAAAGCAAACGTCAGCTGCGCAACATGCGCGCGGGAGCCATGAGATGAAAAAGAAGCCCGGACCGCTGAGGCGCGGAGTGATCGCTGTCATTCTGTCTGCGCATCTGGTCGCCGCCTGCACATCGACACAAAACCGTGATACCACAGGCCTTGAGAAACCGGAAGGTGCGACAGCGACCTACACGGAGCTGGCAAAAGGGTACCTTGCCCGCGGCAATACATCGGCCGCATTCGAGAATGCGGAAAAGGCCGTCAAGGCTGATGACACGAATGCCGAGGCCCACACCATCATGGGACTGCTATTGCAACAGGCAGGTGACGACAAGAATGCCGCCAAGCACTATGTTCGCGCCAAGAAGCTGTCACCCTACGATCCTTACATCTCGAATGCCTATGGTGCCTATCTTTGCAACAACGGCCTGTACGGTGAAGCGGACAAGGAGTTCCTTGCTGCTGCAAGCAGCCCGCTCAATAACTCGCCCTGGGTCGCCCTGACGAATGCCGGCCTCTGTTACGAGCGCACCGGGCAGTATGCGCTCGCACGCCAGCGTGTGCAGAGCGCGCTGAACCTGAAGTCCGATTTTCCACAGGCGCAAGCTGCCATGAAGCGCCTCAAACGCCGGGGATAAGCTTCGATGTCTGAAAACGATCTCACAGACGAGCAACAGGAGTCATCTGCCGGTCTGTCCGCAGGTGCCATGCTCCGGGAGGCACGTGAAGCGGCGAAGCTCTCTGTCGAGGAGGTTGCCAGCGAGCTGCATCTTGTCAGTAATGTTGTTGTAGCGCTGGAAAATGGCGACAGGTCAAAGTTGCCATCGCGCGTCTTTACACTCGGCTACCTCAAGAACTATGCAAAGCTCGTGAACATCCCCTACGAGCAGGTCAAAACAGCATTCGATGATTTCACCGACGACCAGGTACCGGTACTCAACCAGCCGCGTGCACCCCAGATACCGGAACAGTCGCGGGGCGGTGGCTGGTTTATCAAGGCACTTGGCTGGATGATACTGATCGCGTTCCTGTTGCTGGCCTATCTCTGGTGGAAGGGCGAGGTCGCTATTCCGGGTGTTGATCTCGACTTTCCGCTCGGTAACCAGTCACTGACACCATCCGGGCAAGTGCCTGTCGCCGGAGATTCGCCTGAAACCGGTGTGGCGCTCGATCCCGAAACAAACCAGCAAATTCTTCTGCCGCTGGTCGAAACTGCGGAGACAACAGACCCGCTGCCTGATGCGAACCTCTCCGGGCAACAGCTGCCGGTCGCCACGAGTGACCCCGAAGCCGAAACTGCCGAGACGTCGGAACAAGTCGTGCAGTCGCCGATGGCGAGTAGCCCGGAACCGGAAGCGACCGGTCCAGTCGCCTCCGGTGATGCCATGAACCAGCCTGATACGAACACTCCTTCAGTCGCCATTGGCATTCCGCTTGAAACTGCAATAGAAAAGCCCTCCGGCCTTGATCAACTCGACCGCATAGCAGACGTCAGCGAACCCTCCGGGGAAGCGGATTCAGCCGTGACTGCCGGCAACGCTGGTGAGGCTACCGCCGACCCGTCACAGCAAAGCATCCGTATCAGTTTTTCAGCACCCTGCTGGGTACAGATCACGGACAGCAGTGGCGAGCTGGTGCTGAATGGAGAGATGCGTGCGGGTGATGCAAAAGATATCGATGGTGATGCACCATTCCGCTTTGTCCTTGGAAATGCAGGAGCGGTTGAACTCCTTGTCGGCGACAAGCGTTTCGATCTCGAGCCCTATACAAGCGGTAATGTTGCGCGTTTCACGCTGGAGGCAAGGGAAGGCTGATGGGCAAGATCCAGGCGATCCGCGGAATGCACGATATTCTGCCGGACGAGTCATGGCTATGGCGCCATGTCGAAGAGACCATGCAGGATATCTTCGATGGATTTGGTTACCAGGAGATCCGCACGCCCATCCTCGAGCAGAGCCAGTTGTTCATGCGAGCCATTGGCGAGGTGACCGACATCGTCGAAAAGGAGATGTACACCTTCGAGGATAGAAACGGGGATTCCCTGACATTGCGTCCCGAAGGGACAGCAGGCGTCGTGCGCGCCTGTATCGAAAATGGTCTTTTGCATAACCAGACCCAGCGTCTCTGGTACCGCGGCCCGATGTTCAGGCACGAGCGGCCACAGAAAGGGCGCTACAGGCAGTTTCACCAGGTAGGGGTCGAGGCATTCGGTTTCGAAGGCCCTGACGTCGATCTCGAGATCCTCCTCATGACAGCTGACATGTGGCAAGCGCTTGGTTTGTCCGATGTCGAACTGCAGATCAATACGCTCGGTACACCCGAAGAGCGTGCCCGTTACCGTGACAGGCTGGTTGCCTATCTGGAGCAGCACACGGCTGCACTCGATGAAGACAGCAGGCGACGCCTGCATACCAACCCGCTGCGCGTGCTGGACTCCAAGAACCCGGATATGCAGCCCATCATCGCCGAAGCACCCTCCCTCATGGAGTATCTCGGCGAAGAATCGCTCGCCCACTTCGAACAGCTACGCGCGGGTCTAGACAAGGCGGGTATTCCCCATGTCGTGAACGAGCGTCTTGTCAGGGGGCTTGATTACTACGCGCGCACCGTTTTTGAATGGGTTACTGATCGTCTGGGCGCACAGGGTACAATCTGTGCTGGCGGACGGTATGATGGCCTTGTCGAGCAACTGGGGGGCAGGCCTGCCTGCGGTATCGGCTTTGGCATGGGAATCGAGCGCGTCATCGCCCTGCTACAGGAACAGGGGGAGGTCACCAGCCCGGATACTGCGGACCTTTACTTTGTTACGGCCGCTGGTACCACGATTGACGCCCAGTGTGTCGCTGCCCGATTGCGCGAAGCCTTGCCGGGCATACGCCTGCTTGTGCACTGTGGCGGCGGTGGCTTCAAGTCCCAGTTCAAGAAAGCCGACAAGAGTGGCGCGCGTTTTGCGCTGATACTCGGTGAAGATGAAAGAGACAAGGGCGTTATCGCACTCAAGCCCCTTCGTGAAGGGGGAGAACAGCAGGAACTGCCAATCGAGCAGCTGCCGGATTACATAAAAGGGGTACTCGAATGAGTGATCATTTGACTGATGAAGAACAGGTCGAGAAGGTTAAGGCCTGGTTGAAGGAAAACGGCATGTCCATCGTTGCCGGCGTCGTCATCGGCCTCGGGGGCATCTTTGGCTGGCAATTCTGGGACAGCTATCAGGCAA
>JASFFK010000180.1:0-5087 GCA_050124335.1 Chromatiales bacterium
TGCTGACCGCGCTCTTGCTGGTTTTCGTCGATGTCCTCAAGGAGTTGCCCGCAACGCTGATCCTGAGACCCTTCAATTTCAACACGCTTGCCGTGCGGGCCTACGAAATGGCCGCCGATGAACGACTTGCCGATGCCGGCGCGCCGGCGCTGATGATCGTGCTGGCTGGTATTATCCCCGTCATCCTGTTGAGCAGGGCTATCAGCCGGGCAAGGGCCGGGGGGGAGATACAGTGAGCCTCTTGTATGTCGATCATGTTTCAGTCGCCTACGGGAGCACCGAAGTTGTCCACGATGCGCTGATCGAGTTGCACGAGGGCGATATCGGCTGCCTGCTGGGCCCGAGCGGGTGCGGCAAGACCACCCTGCTGCGCGCCATTGCGGGCTTTGAACCGGTCAGCGCAGGCGTCATCCAGATCGATGGTGTCACGGTCAGCACCGTGCGCCGTACACTCCCGCCGGAGAGACGCGAGGTGGGCATGGTCTTCCAGGATTTCGCGCTCTTTCCTCATCTGACGATCGCGGACAACATCAGTTTCGGTATTCGCAATCTCTCGTGGAAGGCGCAGAAGGCCCGTGTCGATGAACTGCTCGAACTGGTCGGCCTGCCGGATTTTGGCAAGCGTTATCCCCACGAGCTCTCTGGTGGCCAGCAACAGCGCATTGCGCTTGCGCGCGCACTGGCGCCCCGTCCGAAACTGCTGCTGCTCGACGAACCCTTTTCGAGCATGGACGTGGAACTGCGCGAGCAGCTCGCTGCCGATGTGCGCCGTATCCTGAAGAAGGAGAAGATCACGGCCATTCTCGTGACCCATGACCAGAACGAGGCCTTTGCCATGGCCGATATCATCGGCGTCATGCACCAGGGTCGCCTGCAGCAATGGGACAGCGGCTACAACCTCTATCACCAGCCGGCGACGCAGTTTGTTGCCGATTTTATCGGCCAGGGGGTCTTCATCGACGGGCTCGTGCTCGAGGGTGACAGGGTCGAGACCGAGCTTGTAACACTCGAGGGTCATGTGCCGCAGGGGTGCAAACCCGGCTGCAAGGTCAGGGTGCTCGTCCGCCCGGACGACATTGTTCACGACGATTGCAGTCCGCGCAAAGCCGTCATCAGGAAGCGCGCCTTCCGAGGCGCAAGTTACCTCTACACCCTCGAACTCGAAAGCGGCACCGAGATTCTCTCCATGGTGCATTCCCATCATGACCATGCTGTCGGAGAAAAACTCGGAATCGGCCTCGAGATCGATCACCTCGTGGTCTTCCCCGTGAAGCCGGAGGAACAGACGGGGGAGTAAGGGCCAGCAACCGTTTCGAGCTCTATCAGTCGGCCCGCGCCGGAGAAAGCCATCTCCGCAAGCCGGCCTCTACAGGGGAGTCATGCTGGTTGATGACTCTGAAGGAAAGCCTGAAGCCGGCCGAATGACATGCGATTTCCGAGCTGATCGCAATGCCCGTCTTCCATCATGAGCTTCGGTTTCGTGCTCCTGCCTGGCCCGGAGTTCAAGGGGTCGGAACATGACTAGAATGATCTCCGGCGTCATACTTGGCTGATGGCGAAATACGGCAAACCGAAGCGCGCTTCAGCGACTCCGGATGACTGAACAGTGATGCAGATATGAAAAACCTCTCGCATTTCATCCTTGGGGTGCTGATCGCCTGGATACTGCATGCATCATGGGATGCCTGGCAGGGACAGTCATGGTTTATTGAAGAGTGGCACGCCATCGAGGCTAATCTGCGCTCTATCGCCTTTCGGCTGCTGCTGGATGTCCTGCTTCCTGCTGCCGGATTTCTTGTTGTGACGCATCGCTTCTCCCTGTCGCCCTGTCCGGTAACGGCCCTGATGCTTGGTCTTGTCGCTTACCTGCTGGCGTATCCTGTTGCCTGGCTGCTTGTTGAATCAGCAGGCTTCCTGCTCGATCCCGGCAGCGAGGCATCGACTCAGGAGTATGTGAACTACACGAGGATCCTGAACTGGCTGACCGAATCCGCTGGCTTTCTCGCGGGCGCCTGCTGTGGCTTGCTCTTGATCGCCCGGTCGAAATGGTTTCCCCGGGACAGGCATGTGGCATAAGAAAGTCAATTGCTGCCGTCCCCCTGTCATGACTCAGACATAGAGCAGTATTGAGACATAGTGGCATGCACTACCCGCCAGCACGAACAGGTGCCAGATGCCGTGTGCCCACTTGTGCCAGTGATCGAGAACATAAAAGAAGATGCCGGACGTGTAGAGAATGCCGCCGGCCAGTAGCCAGTCGAAACCTGCTTCCGGCAGTGCTTTCAGCAGGGGATCCATGGCAAGCACGATCATCCACCCCATCACGACATAGATGATCATCGGGATGACGCGTTTTCCGTCCGTGAAGACGCTATCCAGAACAATGCCGATCACAGCCAGCGTCCAGTTTGCACCAAACAGCCACCAGCCGATCGATTCTCGCAAGGTGACGAGTGCGTAGGGGGTGTAGGTGCCGGCGATCAGCAGGTAGATGGCCTGGTGATCGAGAATCCGGAACACCCTTTTCGCGTGGCCCCTGAGGCTGTGATAGAGCGTGGAGAAGAGGTAGAGAAGAATCAGCGTTGCGCCATAGAGACTGACGCTGACAATCTTCCAGGCATCATCTTCTATCGCGGCGATCGTGACCATGAAGACCACCGCGCCGAGCGCGAAGACGCTGCCGACGAGGTGGGTGATGCTGTTGATGCGTTCGCCGCGGTACATGTGTTCCTGCCTGCAATTGACCTGAAGCAGTCGATGCTGATCCCGGGTGCCCGTTTGCTTCAGCCCAGTTTATACTCAATGAACAGACCACCGCGGAGAAGAAATTCATGGCGACAAAACTCGAGCAGGAAGAATACCTCTACAGGCGTGCGATCGATATCATCGAGTCGGTCGATTCAGATGCAGAAAAGGACGAGTTGCTGTTCCAGGAAGTCTGGCTGCCCCTGGCCTCGATTTACAGGGAGAAAGTGAGGGACGAGGAGGAGTAGACCTCCTTTTGCCGAGAGGCAGCACGACTGATACCGGAGGACTGTTTCCGTACGGGTTCGTCAATGCACACAGCAGTGCGTATTGCCGATCCCCGGTCACTGCGACCTGACTTGCCATGCGATCAATCCAGACGGCTATCTGACCAATGACAACAGCTGTAACAACCGCCGGGACAAGCCATACACTCTGGGAGTGGATTGGTAATGAAGCCCTGCTGCAACAGCTTGTGGCAGAGCAGTCAACGATGACTCTGCTACTGGTCATCATCGTCTGTATCGCACTGTTGTCCAAGGGGGCCGACTGGATGGTCGACGGTGTCGTTGATCTGGCTCGTCGCACAGGGTTACCGAAGATCGTCATCGGTGCTACAGTCGTCTCGCTTGGCACGACGCTGCCCGAGATGTTTGTCTCTGTGATGGCCGCATACATGGGTAATCCGGGTCTTGCGCTCGGTAACGGTGTCGGCTCGATCATTGCGGATACAGGACTGATTTTCGGATTGACTGCGATTCTTGTCGCAGTGCCTGTCAATCGATACATCCTCAATCGTACAGGCTGGGTTCAGGTAGGTGCAGCAACGCTGCTGGTTCTGCTGTCCGTACTGGCACTCTTCACGGCACCCGAAGGATCCGAGCCGGTACTTGAACGCTGGGTCGGCTTTTTCTTTCTCTTCCTGCTTGCCATCTACATGTATGTTACCTATCTCTGGGCGCGTCGCAGCGATGAGGCAGGGAGTGCGGAGGAGGTTGACAGGGATGAGTTGATGGCGACCTGGCTGGCATGGATCATGGTCATCGGCGGACTCTTGCTGGTGATCATCGGAGCACGCATTCTTGTTCCCGCAGCTTCGGAGATTGCTGTTCGCCTCGGCGTCCCGGAGGATGTCATAGCGGCGACTATGGTCGCATTCGGCACTTCGTTACCCGAGCTGATGACGGCAATCTCATCCGTACGCAAGGGACATCCTGAAATCATCGTTGGCAATATCGTTGGCGCAGATGTGCTCAACTGCCTGTTTGTTATCGGCGCTGCCGCTGCCGCGACACCGTTGCAGATTCCACAGAATTTCTACAGTTTCCACTTTCCGGCGATGCTGATCATCCTTTTTTCGTTCCGGGTGTTCATTTCGATGAACAGGAGTGGCGTATTTTATCGATGGCAGGGTGTCTGGCTTCTGGGGGTGTATGTAACCTATGTTGTTCTGCAGTATGCGCTCAACATTGGCAGTGCACACTGATGAGGAAGACGAGGTAACGGAATGGTTAATGACAGAAATCGGCCAATGAAACTATTACTGGCAACTGACGGTTCCGAGTGTGCACGTCGTGCGCTCGATTTTTTGCGGGTCCTGCCATTGTCGTCCGGCAGCGAGTTGATGATCGTTACAGTCGTCGACCGGGAACTTTACGGCGACGGCAATGAGGGCGGCTCCCTTGATGAGGAGCATCGCGAAACACGGCTCAGGATCAATGAAATGCTGGCCAGCGATGCTGCGAAGCTGGTCGAGCAGGAAGCCGGACGATTCGGTGATCCGGATCAGCGCTGCTCGACCCGGGTACTCTATGGGCAGCCTGCCGAAGAAATCGTCAAGGTTGCGGAAGAGCTTGATATTGACCTGATCGTGATGGGTAATCACGGTCTCGGTGGCGTGAAGCGCTTCCTGCTCGGCAGCACATCCGATCAGGTCATGCAACATGCCGCCTGCCCGGTACTGATCGTCAGGCCCGACCTGACTGGTGATACCGATGATTCAATGCGTTTCGAGCATCCCCTGCATATTCTGCTTGCCTTTGACGATTCCCGCTACGCGAGACATGCTGCCGAGTACTGCGCAAGCCTGCCAATGGATGAGCAGACCCGGGTCACAGCACTCTCGGTATTGCCGCTCGTGAAGCTCTATCGCCAGGACGTCTCCCAGCAGCTGGAGTGGATGTGGAAGGAGAAGCGGAAGGTTGCCGAGGCCGGACTCGCGTGGGTGACGGAAAGCCTGGAGTGGAAGACGATGCATGTTAGCTCGCAACTCAGGGAGCACCCGGACGTCAGCGAGGCGATCATCGATGCTGCTGACGAGCTCGATATCGACATGATCGTGG
>JASFFK010000181.1:0-5081 GCA_050124335.1 Chromatiales bacterium
GCCCAAAAACGAACTGCTCAACAGGTTCCGCGAAGCAGGCAACGCCGTGCTGCTCGCGACCGGCAGTTTCTGGGAGGGCGTGGATGTGCAGGGGGATGCGCTATCGGTGGTCATCATCGACAAGCTGCCCTTCGCTGCGCCCGGCGATCCGCTGATGCAGGCGCGCCTCGACGCACTCAAGGCGCGTGGTGCCAATCCCTTCATGCAGTACCAGGTGCCGCAGGCCGTCATCGCGCTGAAGCAGGGTGCCGGCCGACTCATACGCGGCAGCGATGATACGGGCGTTCTCGTGGTCTGCGATCTTCGCCTGCTGACCAAGCCTTACGGAAAGACCTTTATCAACGCCATGCCTCCGTTCGCACGCACGCGCGAGCTTGACGAGGTCGTGGCTTTCTTCGAGCACAGAAACAATGCACAACCTGCTGGCCATTGAAACATCCGAAGAGACCTGTTCTGCGGCACTGCGCACGGGTGGTGACTGCATGGAGCTCTTCGAGAGTGAACCGCGCAAGCATAGTGAACTGATCCTGCCGATGATTGATCGACTGATGGCAGAAGCCGGCTTGCAGCGTGGTTCGCTCGACGCGGTGGCTTTCGGTCGCGGTCCGGGCTCTTTCACCGGAGTCCGAATCGCAACAGCCGTCGCTCAGGGCATCGGTTTTGCACTGGATATTCCCGTGGTCCCGGTCTCGACACTGCAGGCACTCGCCCAGGGCGCTTATCGACAGGCAGGCGCCAGGCAGGTGCTGGCAGCCCTCGATGCACGCATGCAGGAAGTCTACTGGGGCACCTTTACCTTGCAGGATGAACTGATGCAGCCTGCCGGAGAGGAGATGGTGGTCGCGCCGTCAGGGGTACCGGAGGCTGATGGCGAGGGCTGGACCGCTGCAGGCAGCGGCTGGTCTGCACATGCAGACCTTCTCGGGCAGCGGCTCGGGAAGCATGTCAGTTCCATCCTGCCGGACACGGCCTGCCATGCCCTGGACGTCGCGACCATCGCGGCAAGCCTGTTGTCGGACTCTTCCGACTACCCGGTTTTCGAGGCGATGCCGGTCTACCTGCGCAACCGTGTGACGCACCGCAAGGGCTAGCTGCCGCGTTTCTTCGTCGATTCGCGAAGGATACGCTCCCTGTTTTCGAGCAGGTAGTCGAGCATGTGGGTAGTGAGCTTGCGGTTGATGATCACGGGCAACCGTTCGACCATGTGGTCCAGCGCCTGGTCCATGAGTTTCGGGATGACGCGGTTGAACTCCTCGATCAGCTCCTCCTCGATACGTGAGGCGAGGGCTTCGCGATCGATATGTGCAGGCAGTGCCGGTGCCGCCTGGCCGGAGCGCTGTTTCGGAAAGGGCGCATCCGGAGAGGCCTGGTCGTGAAGAGGTTTCGCCCCGTCGCGTTCAGTCGGGATTTCTGCGGGCTTGTTGCCACGGTTTGAATGGCGGTCAAAGAGCGCGGAGGCGGATAACTTTTCGGCAATAGCCGGTGCAAGTTGCCCGGGTTCGAGTTCCTCCTCCATCAGGAGGTCTTCGAGAGAGAGGTCGAGCGGGTCCTCGTCTTGTGCCATCAGCCCTTGATCTTCCTGTCGTTCAACGGGTAGCCGCGATCGCGATAGTAGCAGTAGTGTTGCCTGCTGACCGCACGTCTTTCCGGATCATTATCCACCGGTTCGATGACACGTTCAAACCGGCTGAAACAGGCAGGCACCTCCCCGGAGAGATTGATGAGAATGTCGCTCTCCTCGCCGGCGTCAGTATTCCAGCCAATGATCACGGGCGTGGTGGAGGCGTCTGCGATCGGTAACAGGGCGTGCGGGATGAAACTCTGGTCCCTGTAAGTCCACAACAGCTGGTCAAGGTGGCGTGCCTCCTGTTCACTGTCGGTCTGTATCATGACGCGATGATTCTCCTTCCATGCCTTCTCGGCAATGCGGCAACTCAGGAGATACCTGTCCTGGGTTGAGGTGCTGTCGAGAATGTAGAAGTCGATCCGGGTCATCGGGCAATGCTAGACGGCGCCGGCACGTTTCAGCAGATAGTTCACCAGCAGCGGCACAGGTCTTCCGGTCGCGCCTTTGGCATCGCCGCTGATCCAGGCCGTTCCTGCGATGTCGAGATGTGCCCAGTGGTATTTCTCGGCGAAGCGCGACAAAAAACAGCCTGCTGTAATAGAGCCTGCAGGCGGGCCGCCGATATTGGCGAGATCCGCGAAGTTACTCTGGAGTTGCTTGTGGTATTCCTCCCACAGGGGCAGTCGCCAGGCGCGGTCGTTGATCTCCTGGCCGGCCTCCAGCAGTGCTTCGGCAAGCCGGTCATCGTTTGCCATGAGCCCGGAGGTGTGGTGGCCGAGTGCGACGATGCACGCACCTGTCAGGGTCGCGATATCGATAACAACGGCCGGATCATACCGCTCGGCATAGGTCAGGGCGTCGCAGAGGATCAGCCTGCCCTCGGCATCGGTGTTCAGTATCTCGATGGTCAGGCCGGCCATCGAGGTGACAATATCCCCCGGCTTGTTGGCATCACCGTCAGGCAGGTTCTCGGAAGAGGGGATAATGCCCACGACATTGATCGGCAATTGCAACTCTGCGCACGCCTGGATCGCACCAAAGACCGAGGCACTGCCACACATGTCGTATTTCATTTCATCCATACGCGCGGAAGGCTTGATGGAGATGCCGCCCGCATCGAATGTGAGTCCCTTGCCAACGAGCACGACCGGTTTCTCCTTCGGCTTGCCACCCTTGTAGTGCATGACGATGAGCCTGGCGGGCTGGCGGCTGCCGCGTGCGACCGAAAGCAGGGCGCCCATGCCGAGTTTTTTCATCTCTTTCTCGTCAAGGATGCTGGCCGTGAACTTCCGGTGCTTGCGCGCCAGTTTTCTGGCTTCGTCGGCAAGGTAGGTCGGCGTGCAGATGTTGCCCGGCAGGTTGCCGAGATCCTTTGCAAGTTGCATCGCCCCGGCAATCGCCTGGCCATGACTGACACCGCGTTTGGCATGGGGCAGTGCTTTTTTGCCTGCATGAAACGCAACGCGCTGCAGGGAAACCGGATCAGGCTTCTCGCTCTTGCAACTGTCGAAAAGGTAGTCCGAGGCAGCTGTCACGATAGCCGCTTCACGCGCGAGACCATAGTCGTCACCGGTTGTCGCGTCCTCGAGCGGCAGCACGAGCAGGGCGCTCTTGCAGTTTTCGCCGGCAAGACGCCCGGGAACGGCCTCGATGGACTTGCGGAATGTATTGCGCAGGATTTCGCTGGCATTGCCCACGCCATAGAGCATGACACTTTTCGCACCGACTCCCTCGAGGGCATGAAAGATGATTGTCTTGCCGGGCTCGCTCTTGAAATGACTCTGCCTGATCAGCTTCTGCAGCTGACCACCCGTGGCCTCGTTCACGAGCTCGGCGCTCTGTGTCAGGCGGTTCTGGTTCAGGAGCGGAATGGCCAGGCAATCGCTTTTGTTCGCGAGGATATCCTTGTCGCCGATGTCGATTTTCATACGGGTCTCTGTGCTGGATCCAATATCTGTTAGGATGCCAGCAGTTGACTGATTTCGTCCAATCTTTGTGACCGGGTTCTTTGCCTGCATGTTCAAGCTGCCGATACTGGAACGTTATATCGGATACGAGATCCTCAGGATCTTCCTAGTCATCCTGGTTGTTCTTTCACTGATCCTGCTCGGTGGCAGCCTCGTGAAGGTGCTGAAGCTGGCTGCCAGTGGCGTGATCCCTGCCGATTCTGTCTTTACGCTGATTTTTCTCGAACTCCTGCGGCTTGGCGGACGCCTCATTCCGGCGGCCTTTTTCTTTGCCACGGTGATGACACTCGGACGCCTCTATCAGGACCAGGAGATGACAGTGCTGCAGTCCAGCGGCCTGGGTCTGGGCAAGGTGCGGCGCATGGTGATACTCGTCGCTGTCCCGATGGCGCTCATCTCTGCCTGGCTGATGCTCTGGGTCTATCCTGTCTCAGCAAGTATCGCGGACGATCTCAAGAACCAGCATCAGGAAGCACTCCTGCTGGCAGCCATGGGCAGTGGCCGTTTTTACGAGGCGCGCGATGGCAAGCTGGTGTTCTATGCAGAGTCGTCGCAATCAGACGAACTGCGTAATCTTTTCATCCAGGTCGAAAAAAGAGACGGGATCTCGCTCGTGACGGCGGAAAAAGGGAGGCACTATGTCAACCCTGTGAGCGGCCTCAGGCACGTCGTTCTCACCAATGGCCGCGAGTACAACGGCAAGCCCGGCAGCAACGACTTCTCGGCACTGGAGTTTGAGGAATACGAGATTGCCATCAATGCTCCCGAGCAGCGTGCCCGGAAACCCAGGGCCAAGCATATGCACACTCTCGATCTGCTCGATCTCGGAACACTGGAGGCCAACGTGGAATTGCAGTCACGTTTGCTGTTTCCCTTGTCGGTGATCGCGTTCGGCCTGCTGGCGATTCCCCTGAGCCGTAGCAGTCCGCGTAAAAGCAGCTATCTCAATGTCGTGCTGGCTGTCGTCCTCTACCTGGTTTTCATGGCGTTGCTGAAATCGGCGGACCAGTGGATGCTGCGCAAGATGACACCCGAATGGCTCGGGATGTGGTGGGTACTGGCCCTGATGCTGCTGATCGCGTTGATACTCGACAACTACGATACCCTGCGTTTCAGGCGAAAAGCGAGGAAGCAGCGTGCGCAAGCTTGACTGGTATCTGCTGAAACTCCTTGTTGTCTGGACACTCGTTGTCCTCTCTGTGCTGATCTCGTTTCGCGGCATCGCCGATTTCGTCGATGACATAGGTGATGTGGGGCAGGGTGACTACACGATGCCCAAGCTGCTGCTGATCACGCTGATGCGCATACCCGGCTACTTCTACGAGCTGTTTCCGGTGGCCTTGCTGATCGGCGGGCTGCTCGGTCTTGGCGGGCTTGCCAAGCAGCGTGAGCTCATGGCCATGCGTGCTGCCGGACTCTCCGTACTCGACCTGCTGCGGTCGCTGGTCAAGGCCGGCGTTGTGCTGACGCTTGCCAGCATACTCATCGGCCAGTTCGTTGCACCCTATCTGAACAAGGAGAGCGAGCTGCTGCGAGCGAAACTGCTG
>JASFFK010000182.1:0-5075 GCA_050124335.1 Chromatiales bacterium
TCGAGCAGATCCCTGCCCATCTCGACGTGTACCGAGTAATCCTGTTGCCGGTACCACTGGCGGATCCGGTTGCGTGCCCGCGGGGTTACGGCATAGGCAGGATGTGCGCTGAGCCAGTCACGAGACGGATGTTCCTCTTTCGCGGTGATGATCTCGACAGTCTGGCCATTCTCGAGCCTCTGGGTCAGCGGCGCGATGCGTCCATCAACCTTGGCACCGCGGCAGCGGTGTCCCACGCTGCTGTGAATGGCATACGCAAAATCAACAGCCGTCGATCCATACGGCAGTTCGATCACCTTGCCCTGCGGCGAGAGCACGTAGATGTTGTGCTGACTGTCCTCTGCCTCCTCCTCAGTTGCCTGTTCCGCCATGCCATCACGCTGTTCGAGCCACTGGCGCATCCACTCGATACGTTTCTCGAGATCCCTGTTATGGCCGCCGCGCTGCTCCTTGTAACGCCAGTGTGCGGCAACACCACGCTCTGCATGTTCATGCATTTCGTGTGTACGGATCTGGATTTCGAGGGGCTTGCCGTCATCACCAACGACAACCGTGTGAATCGACTGGTAGAGATTGGCTTTGGGCGTCGCAATATAGTCATCGAACTCCTTTGGCAAGTGGTGCCAGAGACTGTGGACAATGCCAAGTGCCGCATAACAGTCTGAAACCGTGTCGACCAGGACACGCAGGGCACGCACGTCGAAAATATGCGAGAAATCCTTGTCCTTGCGCTGCATCTTCTTCCAGATGCTGTAGATATGCTTGGGACGGCCGCTGATCCTTGCCTTGATGCCGGCCTTGCCGAACTCTTTCTCAAGCACAGTGATCGTTTCGCTGATAAACGCAAGACGCTCCTCGCGGCGCTCCTCAAGCTGGCGGGCGATATGCCGATAGGCCTCCGGTTCGAGAAAACGCAGGGAGAGATCCTCGAGCTCCCACTTGATCTGCCAGATACCGAGACGATTCGCGATGGGTGCAAAAATATCGCGCGTGTTGCGGCTGAACTGCTTCTGCTTCTGCGGCGACAGGTTCCCCAGACGTCGCATGAGATGCACACGCTCGGCGAGGATAATCAGCAGAACCTGGACGTCATTCGATATTGCCAGCAGCATTCGCCGGAGGTTTTCGGAGTGTTCCTCTCCCTCCTCCTCCCGTGCTGCAAGTACACCGGGAGTAAGCCGCTGAATACGCGCCAGGTCATGCACCCTTTTCACGATGACGGCGCTGTAAGTATCGTCCAGCTCCTGCTCGCTGAAATGACCTGCGCTGAATCCGCGGTAGAGAACTGCCGCAGTCAGGGTCTCATCATCGAGTTCGAAATGGACCAGCAAGTCAGCGACATGCAGAATATAGAGAACCAGTTGCTGACCGGTTCGCTCATTCTCGTTGCCAAATGCGTCGAGGGTCGCATGCACGGCCCTGACAAGCTGCGCGCGCTTGTCAGGTTCCTGTGCAGGAGGCAACGAGTCGAGCCATCCCTCGACGTCGGCTTCAGTGAGCCCGTCGTCAGGCAGGCGCTTGGTGATGGCAACCATTCCTGAACGTCACCTGCCTGACTCAGTCCAGCACGTGGCTGACAAGACCGTCGGCCAGCTTTGGCTCGAACCATGTCGACTTGGGAGGCATGACCTCTCCTGCATCGGCGACGGCCATAAGCGCCTGCATACTCGTGGGAGGCAGGGAGAAGGCGACGGCCATCTCGCCGCTGTCGACGCGTTGCATGAGTCCCTCGAGACCGCGAATACCGCCGACGAAGTCGATACGATCGTCCGTGCGCTGATCGGTGATACCGAGGATCGGCGCAATCAGGTTGTTGGCAAGCAGGCTGACATCGAGACTCTCGACCGGATCATCGGGTATTCGGTCCAGCGGCAATGTCAGCAAGTACCACTGCCCCTCGAGATACATGCCGAATTGGCCCGACGCAGCAGGTTTGACCGGTGTTTTGGAGGGTTCGACACTGAATACACCGGCGACACGCTCCTGGAAAGCTTGCGACGTCAAGCCACCGAGATCCTTGATGACGCGGTTGTAGTCCAGGATCTGCATCTGGTCGTCCGGGAAGATGACACTGAGAAAATACTCCCCGGATTCCCCGGCTGTCTGATCCGGACGTGATTCCCGGCGCGCATGCGCAACGCGTGACGCCGACGCAGAACGATGATGGCCGTCTGCCACGTAAAGAGCATCCATGGCGTCGAAGGCGCTGGTCAGGGCATCGATCCGCTTGTCATCATCGATGACCCAGATTTCATGACGGACACCGTCGCGTGCTGTCACATCGACATCCGGTTGCTGTTGGCTGACCCCGGCGAGCACCTCGTCCACGGCGGCATTGGCGCGGTAGACCAGGAAAACCGGACCAGTCTGGGCATTCAGGGCCTCGATCTGGCGGACACGGTCGTTCTCTTTCACGGGGCGTGTGTATTCATGCTTCCTGATGCGGTCCGCGTCATACGCCTCGACCGAAGCGGCAGCAACGAGTCCGGTCTGGACATGTTCGGCCATCGTCAGCCGATAGGCGTAATAACAAGGCTTGCTATCGCGTACCAGGACACCCTCGGCAATCATCCGGTCAAGGTTTTCGCGGGCCTTGGCATAGACCTCGCTTGCATAGGGATCTGTACCCTCGGGCAGGTCAATCTCGGGTCTTGATATGTGCAGGAAACTCCAGGGACGACCCCGGGCCATTTCGCGTGCCTCGGCAGCGTTCATGACATCGTATGGTGGCGCTACCACGTCCGTGGCACGGCCCTCGGCCGGTCGCAACCCCTTGAACGGTACGATCAATGACATGATTTCCTCAGTGTGTCCTGTTTTTACTGGCGGGCATTGTTTCAGAAGCAGGTATACAGATCAAAGAAAATCCGGGACGCACATCTCATGCCTGTCATGATCCACGGTGCCTGCTCAAGCAGCTGACAGATGCGCTTCAGAAACAATCAGGGAGGAGAGCGAGAAGAGCAGTGTCTGGCGTGTTCACAATGCACCGGGTTTCCGGGCAAGGCTGGCCATGCGGCCGGTAGAAGTTACAACCGGCTAGCGCGCGAGCTGGACGGGCATCACACTGGTGGTGCGCTTGATGTTGTTGTCCTGGTCGAAGTAGACAAGGTTCGGTTTGAAGACCTTCGCTTCTTCCATGTCCATGCGGGCATAGGCACAGATGATCACGCGATCCCCGGGGCTGGCCTTGTGCGCTGCAGCACCGTTGATCGAAATGATGCCGCTGCCCGATTCTGCACGAATGGCATAGGTCGTGAAACGCTCACCATTGTCAATGTTGTAGATGTGGATCTGCTCGTTCTCGAGAATACCGGATTCCTCGAGGAAACTCGCGTCGATCGCACAGGAGCCTTCGTACTCAAGTTCGGCGTGTGTCACCTTTACTTTATGCAGCTTGGCCCGCAGCAGGGTCAATTCCATCCGTCGTCCTCCAACCGATACATCAAGTTTTAACACAAAATCCGGGATTCAGTACCCCTGATGGTGCCGCGTCTCGAAGAACCGCATTTACTGCGAGCAGTCTGCCCGATCGACATGCTGGACATTCAGACGATCAAACACATTTTGTGCACTGCACATAATAGCAGCGCCGGGCGGATGATTGAACACCCTGTTTATTGAATTCCATAATACTCACAATTGAATAAATTGTCTTGTCAAATAGTTGCTCCCTGCCTAGGATTGTCGACAATCAAGGCGTTCCAATCGACATAAGTCCTGAATCTACGAAATATCACTTCAATTATGTCGACAGAATGGCCAGTCAGCCATCATCAAATAGAAACGGAGAACAAGCATGACCCGCGAAGAACAGGTAGCAGCACTGGAAAAAGAGTGGGCGGACAATCCGCGCTGGGCAAATATCAAGCGGGGCTACACTGCCGAGGATGTGGTCCGTCTGCGCGGCTCCGTGCAGCCTGAATACACGATTGCGAAGCGCGGAGCCGAGAAACTCTGGAATCTGGTACACGGAGATGCGAAGAAGGGATATGTCAACTGCATGGGCGCGATCACGGCCGGCCAGGCAATGCAGCAGGCAAAAGCCGGGATCGAAGCGATCTACCTTTCAGGCTGGCAGGTTGCCGCAGACGGCAACACCTCTGAAACCATGTATCCGGACCAGTCGCTTTATGCCTACGACTCGGTGCCGACGATGGTGCGCCGGATCAACAACACCTTCAAGCGGGCCGACGAGATCCAGTGGTCACGAGGCATCGGCCCGGGCGACGCTGAATACATCGACTACTTCCTGCCGATCGTTGCCGATGCAGAAGCGGGATTCGGTGGTGTCCTGAATGCTTTCGAACTCATGAAAAACATGATCGCCAATGGTGCATCAGGGGTCCACTTCGAGGATCAGCTGGCTGCCGTGAAGAAATGCGGTCACATGGGAGGCAAGGTTCTCGTACCGACACAGGAAGCCGTCCAGAAACTGGTTGCTGCCCGCCTTGCCTCTGACGTCATGGGAGTACCGACATTCGTCCTGGCACGCACCGATGCCGAGGCAGCCACACTGCTGACCTCGGATGTCGATGACAACGACAGGCCTTTCTGCACCGGCGAGCGCACCTCGGAGGGCTTCTTCAAGGTCAGGAACGGTCTCGAACAGGCCATCTCGCGCGGTGTGGCATACGCTCCCTATGCCGACCTCGTCTGGTGCGAGACCGGCACCCCGGATATCGGCTTCGCACGTGAATTCGCCCAGGCCGTGCAGGCAGCAAATCCCGGCCAACTGCTCGCCTACAACTGCTCGCCATCCTTCAACTGGAAGAAGAATCTGGATATGAATCAGATCGCCTCTTTCCAGGATGAACTTTCCGATCTCGGTTACAAGTACCAGTTCATCACGCTTGCCGGCATTCACAACATGTGGTTCAACATGTTCGACCTGGCGCATGAATATGCGCGTGGCGAAGGCATGAAACACTATGTGGAAAAAGTCCAGGAACCCGAATTCGCTGCACGCAGCAAGGGTTACACCTTTGTGTCGCACCAGCAGGAGGTCGGCGCAGGCTATTTCGATGACGTAACAACCGTCATCCAGGGCGGAACCTCTTCCGTGACGGCACTCA
>JASFFK010000183.1:0-5007 GCA_050124335.1 Chromatiales bacterium
GGGGCTATATCTCCACAGGGTATTTCAGACAGAAGACCAAAGCCGGCGAAGTCGGCTCATCGACCATGCCCCACAAGGTCAATCCGATCGATTTCGAAAACGCCGAGGGGAACTTCGGTATTGCCAATGCCCTTTTCGGACACCTTTCCGCAAAACTGCCGGTCTCGCGCTGGCAGAGAGACCTCACGGATTCCACGGTGCTGAGAAACCTCGGTGTCGGCATCGGGCATACCTCGATCGCACTGCAATCACTGCTGCGCGGCATCGGAAAGCTCGAGGCCGATGCCGAGCGTCTCGCACGGGACCTGGATGCCAACTGGGAAGTCCTGGCAGAACCGATCCAGACGGTCATGCGCCGTTACGGGATCGAGAAGCCCTACGAAAAGCTCAAGGAGCTGACGCGTGGCCAGAGGATTACGCCGGATCAGCTTGCAACCTTTATCAATGGACTGGATATTCCTGAATCAGCGAAGCAATCGCTCTTGCAGATGAAACCGGCGACCTACATCGGCAATGCAGAGGAACAGGCAAGGAAGATCTGAGGCTTTTCACCTCTCGAGACAAAAAGAAAGGCCGCAATCAATGCGGCCTTTCCTTATTTTGCCGGCAGGCCGAAGCCTGCCTGAATCCGTGCAGTTGGAATCACTCGATAGTGATTTCAACGCGACGGTTCAGCTGGCGACCCTCAGCGGTTTCGTTGGTCGCGACCGGCTGGCTCTCGCCCATGCCGGAAGTCGTGAAGACACTGCGAGGTACATCGGCGTTGGCTGAGAGATAATCAGCAACAGCGTTCGCACGACGCTCGGACAGGCCCTGGTTGTAGGCATCGGAGCCGACACTGTCGGTGTGACCGACGATAGTGACGCTGCTGTAACCCTTTTCTTTCAGTTTCGGGCTCTCGGCGATGAGTTTGTCGAGCTTCTCTTGCAGGTCAGGACGAATGGTCGCCTTGTCGAAGTCGAACAGACCGCTACCGCTGATAGTGTAAAGTTCTTCACCACAGGTCGGCAGACCGTAGGATACTTCCCAGCACTCTTCGTAGCTGTTGACGACATTCTCGCCCTGGGAATCGGACAGATACTCTGCATCACCTGCATAAGCAGATGTTGTGATTGCAAGACCGGCAGCCAGACTCAGAGGCGCGATCAGTGCAGTCAGTTTTGTGTTTACCTTTGACATAGGTACTCCCCTTAGTTTTTTTGCGCAAAAACAAAATTGTTTCTTCAGGCACAGGAATGATACAACAACATCTATCCCGACACCAGACAGATAGTATTGTAATACAAAAAAAATGAAAGTACATCATTCAATTAGTCGCCCTTCGTTATGTATTTCGTGACACAAAATCGTCATCTCCCCGGGCAGAAAATTACGGGTTTTCCCTAATATGTTGATAAATCGTGCGTTTTTCCGCGACTACTGGCAGAAAAAGCCTCTGGTTTTACGAAATGCCGTGAATTTGCCAGAAACACATCCTGGCAAAGAGGCCCTTTTTTCGCTTGCCGGTGATGAAAATATCGAATCTCGCCTGGTTCTGGAGCATGGTGAGCGCCCCTGGGAGGTACATTTTGGCCCCTTCACCAGCGCTGAACTCGAAGCATTGCCGAATTCAGGCTGGACAATTCTCTTTCAGGACATGGACAAGCATCTGCCCGAGGTCGGCAGCCTCCTGGAACAGTTCCGGGGAATGCCCCGCTGGCGGATCGATGACATCATGATCAGCTACGCGGTCGACAAGGGCTCAGTCGGACCCCATACCGACGAGTACGATGTCTTCCTGATCCAGGCATCCGGCAAGCGCCTGTGGCGTATCGATACAGACCCGGAAGCAGACAGGAGCCTGGTTGCGAATCTGGACATGAAGATCCTGCAGCATTTCGAGGCCGAGCAGGAGTTGTTGCTGGAGCCTGGCGACATGCTCTACCTCCCGCCCGGTGTGGCTCACTGGGGTATCGCCCGGGGCGAGTGCATCACCTGGTCAGTCGGCTTCCGCGCCCCCTCTGCCCGGGAGCTCTTGCCTGACTGGGCCGAAGCGCAACAGCAAGTCATCGAAGAACATCGCTACAGTGATCCGGAACTGGAACTGCAGGTCCACGATGGCGAGATCCAGCCACAAGCTCTCATCAAGCTGCAGAGGATGCTGCTCAGGGCACTGGAACAGGATGCAGTCGATTTCGGCGCCTGGTTCGGCCGTTACATCACCGAACCCAAGGAGCATCTGCAGCCCGTGCCCGCTCCGGATAGAGCATCTCCGGCAATACTACTCGAGAGAATGCAGGAACAGCCACTCACACGACACCCCGCCAGCAGGATTCTCTTCATGCAAAATGCGGGCAGGCTCTACCTCTTCTGCGGAGGCCGCTCCTATCCCCTGCCCGAATCATGCCTCTCCCTTGCCGTCCTGCTCAGCGAGCAGGATACATGGGATCACGACGAACTCCGGACATGGCTGGACAACGAAGATGCTGCAGCCATGCTGATCGATCTCTTCGAACGGGGGTACCTTGGCTTTGACTAGTGCTCCCTGCAGGATCGGCCTCGTCAACTGGCGGGATGCTTCCACGCAGCTCTCGGCCATCCGCCGCCAAATCTTCATCGAAGAGCAAGGCGTCCCGGCCGATCTCGAATGGGATGGTCTCGATGCAACAGCCATGCACGCGAAAGCCACAAGCCTGACAGGAGAAACGATCGGCACGGCCAGGCTCTTGCCGGGCGGACAGATCGGGCGCATGGCTGTTCTCAGGGAGTGGCGAGGACTGGGAGTCGGAACAGCAATGCTGCAACGCCTGATCGCTTGCGCACCTGAAAAGGAGAGACTGTTCCTCAACGCCCAGACCAGCGCAGAATCTTTCTATCGACGCAATGGTTTCGAACCCGAAGGCGAGATCTTCATGGAAGCCGGCATTCCCCACATCAGGATGCATTACCGACCAAGCAGGTAGATGGTCTCCGTCAACTCCTCAAGCCCCTTCTCTCTCCAGTGTGGTTCGTCCGACAGCAGATCGATAGAGGTGAGGCTCTCGATGCGATAGTGATCGCCGTAGAGCTCCTCTACCTCATCACGCGATACCGGAAAGGGTGGTCCGGACATCTGGTGGCAGGGATAGTCGAGCGTGATCAGCAATACGGGGACATCGATGGAGACCAGTTCACGCATCTTTTCAGCGTATTCCGCCCGCATGTCGGGCGGGAGGGCAATCAGGGATGCCCGGTCGTAGACTGCATCAATCGTTCCGAGATCACCGGGCTGCAGGTCAAAATAGTTGGCATGCAGAATGGTGATGTTTTCTGCACGCCACTGGTCGTGGTCATTGACGCTGACGACTTCCGGTTCGAGACCGTTCTCCTCGAAAAAGCTTCGCACTGCAAGTTCACTGATCTCAACACCAATCACCTCCAGCCCCTGATCTCTCAGCCAGAGAAGATCCAGGCTCTTCCCGCACAGAGGAGCGAATACACGCTGACCAGTCACAAGCCCAAGCCTGCTGTACCACTCCGACAGGTTGGGATTGGTGCCGTTCAGATGAAAACCAATGCGCCCGTCACGCCAGCGTTGATGCCAAAATTCTGCGTCCAGGGGGTATCTCCGGCCGTTGAAACTGCGTGCCATCCTAGCACCGGGGATATTGACAGCAAAGTGACTCCTGCGGGACGTGACGTACTCCCAAGGTCCGTGGAATCAGGATACACTGCTGTTGAGAAGACCATGAAGGCAGCAGAGCAGATGGATAATCCCTACAAGACACCCTCCAGCGATCCACAACTGCCACCATCGAATGAAGTCGACACCTCGAGTCCACTCTCGCCGAAAGGCCGCTTTGGCCGGCTGAGTTTCATTGCCTGGTACATGCTCGTGACGGTTCTCAGCTATATCGCCATGGGACTGCTTGGTGGAACGACACTCTTGATGGAGACTGAGCCGGAAAAGCTCGTTCTTTTTTTCTCGAGTATCGGAGGCCTTTCTTACCTCCTCCTGACGATCATCACATCGGTTCTGCTGGTCATCTTCGTGATCAGACGGCTGCACGATGTCAACACGACCGGCTGGCTGGCCGTCTTGCTGATCGTCCCGCTGGTGAATCTCCTTCTCCTGCTCTATCTGCTGTTAAAGCGCGGTGACGAAGGGGGCAACCGCTTTGCTGCTGTCCGCCCGACACCCGGCTGGGAAAAGGTCCTGGGTTACATCGGAACAGCCCTCCTGCTTTCAGGAGTTATCGGGATCATGATGGCCATACTCCTTCCAGCGATCATGCAATAATGCAAAACCGTGACGCCCGACAAACTGGACACTGCCTGGACGATTGAAACGCCGGAAGGGATCAGCCTCGAGCTCTACCCTGCCGGCCCGGTTGCTCGCGGGGCCGCATGGCTGATCGACAGCCTGATCCGTATCGGACTGTATATCGGACTGGCACTCGTACTCAGCATTCTGGGCGCAACAGGCACCGGCATCCTGCTCGTCGCCGTCTTCTTTCTGGAATGGTTCTATCCGGTCTATTTCGAACTTACGAGGGGCACCACTCCCGGAAAGTCCGCCTTTGGCATGATCGTTGTGCATAGCAATGGCACGCCTGTCGGATGGCAGGCATCGGTGATCCGTAATCTGCTGCGCACTGTCGATTTTCTGCCTCTTTTCTACGGCTTTGGCCTCGTTTCGATGTTGCTCAGCAAGCGCTTTCAGCGACTTGGCGATATGGCGGCCGATACCCTTGTGGTCTACAAACCGGCACCCAGAGAGTCCGTGCTCATCGACAGCATGGCGATCACGCCACCCGCAGGCCTGTTGCCGCGTGAACAGCAGGCATTGATCAATTTTGCAGAGCGCATGGAACGGATTTCCGAATCCCGCAGTATCGAGCTGTCAGACCATCTCGTCAGCCTGACGGGGGAGAAAGGCAGGCAGGGAGTGGAAAAACTGCTGGGTTACGCTCGCTGGCTCGCAAACGGCCGGTGAGAGACTGTCGGGGTTGAGTGTCAGAAACATGCGCCAGATTCAATTCCAGAAGC
>JASFFK010000184.1:0-5002 GCA_050124335.1 Chromatiales bacterium
TCTTGTTTCCGGTTTGCCCTGTGCTGCTCGGTTGTGCGTAAGTCGCAGTTGGTGGCCGTTTCCGTACACTGGAACGACCACCTCTTGGGCGTCCTTTCTTTTGCCTTCTTTTCTTTGGGCAAGCAAAGAAAAGAAGGGCGCTGTGGGCCGCCGCCCGTTTTCAGAATGTTTCGCGCTTTCGCGCACTTCCAATCAATTTCTTCACGTAGTGACACAAACACGTGACTTCAATCTCAGAAGAGGTTGAACCGTCGCACGCTCATCGCCTTTTCGATACGTTTGCGAGCCATTCGCTCTGCTGCCTCGCGCGGCAGGATGCCATTCGCAGCAGATTCGGCGAGGACCAGTTCGGTATTGCGGCGAAGTTTCTCCTCGATCACCTGCAGTGTTGCCGTCTGGCTCATCCCCTGGTATTCCATGGCCGCGCAGATGACACCCCCGGCATTGGCGATGAAATCAGGGATACAGAGCACGCCTTTCTGATGCAGGATCAATTCCGCGCCGGGGGTGAAGGGAATATTGGCGCCCTGTACCACGAGCCGGGTGTTCATGCGTTCGACATTCTGCTCGTCGACAACATCTGGCCGAGCTGCCGGTATCCAGATCTCGCACTCGATATCGATAATGCCCTCGCAATCCGAGATTTCGCCATCACCGTAATCGACGACGCTGCGCCCCTGCTCCTTGAGCTCGATCAGATCACCAATATCGAGCCCGTCAGGGTTGTGGATCGTGCCCTGTGAATCGGCAGCCGCCACGAGTATCGCCCCCTTCCCCGCGAGAAAACGCGCAGCGTTCTTGCCGACGGCTCCGAAGCCCTGGACGGCGACGCGCGCTCCCTCGATCTCGAAATCACAGGAGGGCAGTGCGACATCGACGACATGACTGATCCCGAAGCCCGTTGCGCCGATCTCGTCGAGGGGGATGCCGCCGATTTCGCGTGGCAAGCCGACGGAGCGGTTGATCTCGTCCTTGACCCAGGCCATGCACTCCTCGTCGGTGCCCATGTCCGGACCGAAGATATAGTGTTTTTCATCCTCGAGCATGCGTGCCAGGGTACGAATCAGTCTCTCCTTCTGTTCGCGCGGCATTTTCGGGTCGCCGTAGAGTACTGACTTGCCGCCGCCGTGAGGGAGTCCTGCCGCCGCGTTCTTGAAGGTCATGGCGCGGGCCAGGCGAAAGCACTCTTCGGTCGAGACGTCGGGTGCCATGCGCAGTCCGCCGATCGAGGGACCCTTTGCAACATTATCGACAACAAGCACGGCCTTCAGGTCAATCGAGGGTTCGTGAAGGTGGATGACTTTCATCGGGCCGAGTTCATCGGCAAATCGGAAACTGGTTTCCAACGGGCTCCTCTCTATCGCTCTTTATTATCTGTATGGTTACTATCATAGACATTGTGTACAAACAGGACGTCATCCTCGCATGATCAGCATCAACGAGATCGAATTTGCACGCCAGCGGATCGCCGGCGACGTCCTGCTGACACCCTGTGCCTACAGCGAGAAACTCAGCCAGCTGACCGGTTGCGAGCTCTACCTGAAACTCGAGAACCTGCAGAAGACCGGCTCCTTCAAGGATCGTGGCGCCCTTAACAGGATTCTCTCACTCTCGGATGAGGAACGCGGTGCCGGTATCATTGCCGCCTCGGCCGGCAACCATGCCCAGGGAGTGGCCCATGCCGCGCGGATTTACGGTCTGAAGTGCATCATCGTCATGCCCGAAACCACGCCGCTGTCGAAGGTGAACGGGACGCGCGAGCTCGGTGCAGACATCGTGTTGCACGGTGCCGGCTATGACGATGCGTTCGAGGAGGCGAGCAGGCTTCGGCAGGAGCATGGTTACACGCTGGTACATGCATTCGACGATGAGGCTGTCATCGCCGGACAGGGGACCATCGGGCTGGAGCTGTTGGAGCAGGTGCCCGACATGGATGCCGTGATCGTCCCGGTCGGCGGGGGCGGCCTTATTTCAGGCATTGCGACTGCCATCAAGGCGAAACGGCCCGATGTGGAGTTGGTCGGTGTCGAGTCGGAGCACCTGCCTGCAATGCAGAAAAGTGTTGCGGCTGGCGAAATCACGACTGTCGAGACTGCCTCGACGATCTCGGACGGCATTGCCGTACGCAGGGTTGGCAGGCTGACCATGCCGATTGTGCGAGAACTGGTCTCCCGGATCGTTACCGTTTCGGAGGAGGAAACGGCTGCGGCTATCATGCTCCTGCTCGAGCGCGAGAAAACCCTCGCCGAAGGTGCGGGGGCGGTTGGCCTGGCAGCACTCTATTACGACAAGCTGAAAGATCTCGCGGGCAAGAAGGTCGTTGTGGTCATCAGCGGCGGCAACATCGACATGAAGTTGCTGTCGCGCATTGTGCGGCGCGGCCTGGAACATGATGGGAGGCTATGCGAACTCAGGATGATCGTGCCTGACAAGCCCGGGAGCATTGCAAGAGTTGCAACAGTCATCGCGGGACAGGGTGCCAATATCTACGAGCTTTACCAGCGACGCCGCGAGAGTGAGGTTGCGCTTGGCGAACGCGCAGTGGTGCTGCAACTCGAGACACGCGGACATGAACATATTGCTGCCATCATCGAAGAGCTGCGCAAAGAAGGCATAAGATTGGGGTCAGAGTAAAAACTCTTGAGACCTGTTTTTCTGATTCACAGTTAA
Source organism: Chromatiales bacterium (assembly GCA_050124335.1). GTDB lineage: Bacteria > Pseudomonadota > Gammaproteobacteria > Chromatiales > Chromatiaceae > Sva-25. The sequence goes on from JASFFK010000184.1 coordinate 2,671, forward strand.
TTTTGAGTTTTTACTCTGACCCCGAATTCCGCTCAGGGCCGCAGCCAGGACGTACCAAAGACGACATAGAAAACCGGGTCATCAGGTCCGAAAGCGACATCAATACCCATGTGCAGGCCATGCCGGCGCGCCAGTAGATAGCGGAAACCGGCACCTCCCGATGTGACGCTCTTCTCACTGTCTCCAAGACGGCTCTCACTTCGCGCCATGCCTGTGCCTCCAAAACCGACAAGGCTGAAACGCGGATGAAACTGCCAGCGTAGTTCCGCCTCGATCTCTGCAGCTTCCTCGCCCTGATACTTCAAAGCCTGCACACCACGCAACGAGATGAAAGGACGCAGATAGAAAGGCGTGCCATCGGAACTGACTTCTGCACTGGCGCGTGCTCCGAAATAAAGGGTGTCGGAAAGCGGCTGGTAGCGTATTGCAGTGAAGGCGGCTTTTTCGAAATCCCGGTCACTCCCCAGGGACTGGCGAAAGAGAGTGGCAGAGAGATCCAGATACCACCCATGGGTGGGAGTGAAGAAATTGTCTCGCGTATCGTAGGTAAGCGAGGGCGTCAGGGCCGCCAGTTTCAGCTCAAGATCCAGAGGGGGAATGATGGGTGGAAGAGCACTCTGTCCTCCAAGGCTCACGTTTGTGGTCGCCCTGGCATAACGCAGACCTGCCCAGAATGGAGTGTCGCCGAGACGATAGCTCGCGCCAATCACACCACCGCGTGCTGAAATCGTGTAGTCCAGGCCGCGCTGGCCCGGGTTGCGGTCGCCACCAAGCCCGAAAAACTCCAGGTTGATATCGGCATCCGCCACGCCAATCAGCGTGCGGAGATTGCCGTCCATCCAGGTGCCGAGATGTGCAGCGAACTTGCCCCGGCTTCCGTTCTCCGTAGCCATTGCACCCACTGCCGCAATATTCGGCCGTACACCTGCCTGGTTCTGTCCGGATGTATCCCGGTCAACGAATACCAGTGCGCCAACAGCCCCGTAACCAACGGCGGGTTCCGTGATCGGCGATATCACCGGTACGAACCCGTGGGCCTTGTCCAGGAAGCTGCCGAGGTCAAACCAGCCGTCCTCGACATCAATAAACTGCTTCGACCAACTCTCCCCGGTCTTGTCAATTTCCCCGTCCGCTGTCGCAGTCACGGAAACCGAGAACATGAGCATCGCGATATGAATGCGCTTTATGGGGAAAGAGATCATTGCCGGGTGAATTTTCCAGATACGGCACCAATCAAAGGATAGAGTATGCTGAATCGACTCTCCTGGGAGGTTGCCTGCCGCTAAACCCGACGCATGCTCTGTGCGGCAAGATGATTGGGGTCAGAGTAAAAACTCTTGAGAGCTGTCTTTCTGATTCACAGTTAATTTTGAGTTATTACTCTGGCCCCGAATACGTGACCTCTAATGCGCTGACCCCGAGGAGACTGACAGCGGTTACTTGATGCTGATGAGCTCGAGCGTGAAGATCAGCGTCTCGTTCGGGCGGATATCCGACCCCCTGGCGCTCTCGCCATACCCGAGATCTGACGGGATGAAGACTTCCCACTTGTCACCCGGCTTCATGTTCTGCAGGGCCTCACTGAATCCCTTGACGACACCCGAGACGGGGAAGCTCGCCGGCGTGCCGCGCTCGTAGGAGCTGTCGAAGACCTTGCCGTCGATACGCCGTCCCTCGTAGTGCACCTCGACGGTGTCGGTCGCTTTCGGGGAAGTGCCGCCGGCATCGCCGGACTCGATCACGCGGTACTGGACACCGCTCGGGAGCGTGGTGACTCCCTCTTTCTTCGCGTTCTCGGCAAGGAAAGCCTTGCCTTGTTCGAGGTTGGCAGCCGCATCGGCATTCTCCTCGTCCTGCCTGGCGGCCTCGATTTTCTTCTGTTCCGCGATGATGGCCTCGATCTCCTCATCGCTGAAGAACGAGGGTTTTCCGTTCAGGGCATCATGGATTGCCTGTGTGAAGGTGTCGGCATTCACTTCGAGGCCTGCACTCCTGAGCCTGTTCGCAAGCGTGTATCCCTGGAGGTAGCTGAACTTGTCTGCCTGAGTCATGGTGTCCTTGTCCATGGTGCCGGCAGCTTGCAGGGAGGTGCTGGCAAGAAGGAGCGCCAGGGCGAGAGTGGAGAATCTTGGAAATGAAAGCTGAGGCATCTGGGAATCCTTGTTGTTTGATGGAAAGGGGCAATCTCTTGAAGCCTGATTCTGAGCGATCGACAATGGACGTTCAAGAGGATTCTGCTACTTTTCGTGCACAGCTGGCCGGGGTGTGAACAGACGCATGAGAGATCCGGGGATCGGTCAAGCTATCAGATGCCTCAGCCCTGTTTTTCGAT
>JASFFK010000185.1:0-4987 GCA_050124335.1 Chromatiales bacterium
AGCGCTCAACATTCCGGCACATCATCCGGCGCGAGCGATGCACGATACCTTCTATTTTGATGAACACCTGCTGTTGCGCACGCACACTTCACCGGTGCAGATCCGCACCATGGAGAACCGCAAGCCACCATTGCGCGTGATCGCCCCCGGCCGTGTCTATCGCTGCGACTCCGATCTGACGCATACCCCCATGTTCCACCAGGTCGAGGGTTTCATGGTCGACGAGGAGGTCACCTTTGGCGATCTCAAGGGCATCCTGCACGACTTCCTCGTGGCCTTTTTCGAAAAGGAACTCAGGGTGCGTTTCCGTCCCTCCTACTTTCCGTTCACCGAGCCATCGGCCGAGGCTGACATCGAGTGCGTGATGTGTGGAGGCGAAGGCTGCCGTGTCTGCAGCCATACCGGCTGGCTCGAGGTCCTCGGTTGCGGAATGATCCACCCCGAGGTCTTTCGCCATGTCGGTATCGACAACGAGGACTTCACGGGTTACGCCTTCGGCATGGGCGTCGAGCGCCTGGCGATGCTGCGCTACGGTGTCAACGACCTGCGACTCTTCTTCGAAAACGACCAGCGTTTTCTGAAGCAGTTCGCGTAACGAATTTTCACCACGAAGAACACCTGGAAAACGAAGTTTTATCAGATGCATATTTCAAACTTTGTGCCCTTTGTGTTCCTTGTGGTTAGAGAAAGAATTACTGCAATGATGTTTCACCACGAAGGACACGAAGAACGCGAAGGTTTTGACAGATGCGCTTTTCAAACTTTGTGTCCTTTGTGTTCTTCGTGGTTAACAAATACAGGAATGAACAATGCGATTCAGTGAAGCCTGGCTAAGAGAACTGGTCAATCCGGAGATCGATACCGATGCGCTTTCTCATCAACTCAGCATGGCCGGCCTCGAAGTCGACAGCGTCGAGAAGGCTGCGCCCGAATTCCACGGCGTGGTGATCGGAGAAGTGCTGACGAAAGAGCAGCACCCGGACGCCGACAAACTCAGCGTCACGACAGTCGATGTCGGCGAGGATGAGCGGCTGCAGATCGTGTGCGGTGCGAAGAATGTCGCCAGCGGCATGCGCGTTCCGGTTGCAATCGTTGGCGCTGAACTGCCGGGTGGCTTCAAGATCAAGAAGGCGAAGCTGCGCGGTGTGCAGTCTTCCGGCATGATCTGCTCTGCTTCGGAGCTGGGGCTTGCCGATTCCTCCGAAGGTATCATGCCACTGCCTGCGGATGCGCCCGTGGGGGCCGACTTCCGCGACTGGCTGAACCTCGATGACACCCTGATCGAGGTTGACCTGACGCCCGATCGCGGCGACTGCCTCAGCATGATCGGCATCGCGCGTGATGTCTCGGCACTCAACAGTTGCGATCTTGCAGAACCGCCGCGATCAGATGTTCACCCGATGATTGATGACAGCATCGCAGTCAGTCTGGAGGCGTCCGATGCTTGCCCACGCTATCTCTGCCGCGTCATCCGTGGTATCGACCAGACAGCCGAGACGCCGCTCTGGATGCAGGAGAAGCTGCGCCGAGGCGGCATCCGCAGCCTCGGCCCGGTCGTGGATGTCACAAACTACATTCTGCTGGAGCTTGGCCAGCCGATGCACGGCTTCGATCTTGCAAAAATCGATGGCGGGATCAGCGTGCGCATGGCGAAGCCCGGGGAGAAGCTGGCGCTTCTAGATGGCGAGGAGGTCGAGCTTACAGATGAGACCCTCGTGATTGCCGACAACAGCCGGGCATTGGCAATGGCCGGCATCATGGGGGGCGCCGGGAGCGGTGTTACGGAATCGACGACGGATATTCTGCTTGAGAGTGCCTTCTTCGCTCCGCTGGCGATCACGGGCAGGGCCCGCCACTATGGAATGCACACGGATTCGTCGCACCGCTTCGAGCGCGGCGTCGATCCTGCCTTGCAGGGCAGGGCGATCGAACGCGCCACGCAGCTGCTCATCGACATCGTCGGCGGCCAGCCGGGGCCTGTCGTCGAGGCGACCGGCGGCGACTTCACGCTTGCGCGCGAGGCGATTACATTGCGTAAAAGCCGGATCAAGCGCCTGCTCGGGATCGAGATAGATGGCAGCAGGTTGATTTCCATCCTGACGCGCCTCGGTATGGCAGTAGAGGAGACGGAGCAAGGCTGGCTCGTCACACCACCAACCTGGCGCTTCGATGTTGCCATCGAGGCGGACCTAATCGAGGAGCTCGCGCGCATCCATGGCTACGAGAATATCCCTTCGACGCATGGCCATCAGCCGCTAACGATGCACCTGCCGCCAGAGAGCGGTTTCTCGCTGACACGGGCGCGCGATCTGCTCAACAGTCGCGATTACCAGGAAGTGATCAGCTACAGCTTCATCAGTCCTGAAGTTGCAGATGCACTCGATCCCGGCGGCGAGCGCATTACGCTGGCCAACCCGATTTCCTCTGACATGGCCGTCATGCGGCCGACGATCTGGGCAGGCCTCATCGAAACGGCAAAACACAACATCGCACGCCAGCAGTCGCGCCTGCGCTTATATGAGACTGGTTTGAGATTTATCTCGCAAGATAATGAAATAAAACAAAATAGATGTCTTTCAGGCCTGCTGTTTGGTGGTCACCTGGACGAACAGTGGGCAGAGAAAACGCGCCCCGTGGATTTCTTCGACCTGAAAGGCGATGTCGAGTCGCTGCTTGCCCTGACGGGTTCAGCGGATGCATTCAGCTTCAGTCCCGAAGAGCATCCTGCGCTTCACCCGGGCCAGTCCGCCCGTATCCTGCGTGGCGAGCAGCATGTCGGCTGGATCGGGCTTATGCACCCCCAACTCGAGAAAAACATGGACTTCAAGGGCAGGGCCTACCTGTTCGAGATCGAGCTCGAGGCGCTGGAGGAGGGACGCGTGCCGGTTTTCGAACCGATTTCCAGGTTTCCGAGCATTCGACGTGACCTTGCGATCGTTGTCGATCGCGATATTTCATTCTCCAGGGTGAAGCAAGTCATCCGTGAGGCCTCGCCTGAAACCGTGCGTGATATTCGCCTTTTTGATGTCTACGAGGGGCAGAACATCGAATCGCGCAGAAAAAGCCTTGCTTTGAGCTTGATATTACAGGAAAAATCAAGGACACTAGAAGACTTGGAGGTACAGGAAATATCCGACAAGGTGCTGGATGCGCTGAACACTGAACTTGGTGCGATGCTGAGAGAATCATAAATGACCCTGACAAAAGCAATTCTTGCAGAAAGTCTGTTCAACGAGGTTGGCTTGAACAAACGCGAGGCCAAGGAACTGGTCGAACTCTATTTCGAAGAGATCAAGAAGTCACTGGAAGCCGGCCACACGGTCAAGCTCTCGGGTTTTGGCAACTTCGATCTTCGCGAGAAAAAACAACGTCCCGGCAGGAACCCGAAGACCGGCGAAGAGATTCCCATCACGCCGCGGCGCGTCGTGACCTTTCGCCCCGGCCAGAAACTCAAAGCCAAGGTAGAGGGTTATGCTGGACGCGAGTAACTCCCATATCGAACTGCCGCCGATTCCCGGCAAGCGTTATTTCACCATTGGCGAGGTGAGCGAGCTCTGTGCCGTGAAACCCCATGTTCTCCGCTACTGGGAACAGGAATTTCCGCAGCTCAAGCCCGTCAAGCGGCGTGGCAACCGGCGTTATTACCAGCGCCACGACGTCATGATGATCCGCCAGATCCGCAGCCTGCTGTATGAGCAGGGCTTCACGATCGGCGGCGCGCGCCAGCAACTCTCTGGTGATGCAGCGAAGCTGGATCACCAGGAAAGCCAGCAGATGATCAGGCAGCTGCGCATGGAACTCGAGGAAATCCACTCTATCCTCAGGCGCTAGTCCTGTATCACAACAGTCAGACGCATCCAGCCAGGATGTCGTCATCATTTTCGGGGTGTAGCGCAGCCTGGTAGCGCACCGCAATGGGGTTGCGGTGGTCGGAGGTTCGAATCCTCTCACCCCGACCATTTTCCAGGCTTGTCCCGCAAACTTCTCCTGCCCTGAAACCGGCAGCCGTGATTCGAGGTTTATCCTGCTGCGGCCATTCCCGGGCCTTTTCCTGTCACCGTTCAACCATTCAGACATTCCATCGCATTGCCTCTGACCTGAATCCCTGGCTGCTGATTGCAGCTCTTTTGACTGATGCCGGTCAACAATTTGCAAGCCTGGTCAACAGATTGTCATCCTTGCCTGATTTCATCGCGGGTTTCCATTCTATCGAGTATATTTCCTATGCGAATTGCGGGGTTAGGGTAATTTTCTGGTTGTTGTGACAAGCCTTCTCCCCATGGTGCTGTTTGCTCTAATTAAAAACATACAATAAAGGTAAAAGGCTATGCTGGATGCGAGTGAATCCCACATCGAGTTTCCCCCGATTCCGGGGAAACGTTATTTCACGATCGGCGAGGTGAGTGACCTTTGTGCGGTCAAACCCCATGTTTTACGCTACTGGGAGCAGGAGTTTTCGCAGCTCAAGCCCGTAAAGCGGCGTGGTAACCGGCGCTACTACCAGCGCCACGACGTCATGATGATCCGCCAGATCCGCAGCCTGCTCTACGAGCAGGGTTTCACGATTGGCGGCGCACGCCAGCAGCTGTCCGGAGAGGCGGCGAAGCTGGACCACCAGGAGAGCCAGCTGCTCATCAAGCAACTGCGCCTGGAACTCGAGGAAATCCTCCACATTCTGAAACGCTGACAGGCGTTCCTGAATTGACACGGCGGCATCCGCGCATTAGGATGCCGCTTCTTTTTCGGGGTGTAGCGCAGCCTGGTAGCGCACCGCAATGGGGTTGCGGTGGTCGGAGGTTCAAATCCTCTCACCCCGACCATTTTCCGACCGTTTCCGGTCAACTTTCTCCTGAATCCGGCATTATGACCTGAAATCAGTCGTAAATCGCACTCTGATCTAACTCCCGTCCTTTCCCTGCGTGCGAACTGTCCGGTCGACAATGACCGGGAATCAGGCCCTGTTCTTGGCGAATATAGCTGGCTTTGT
>JASFFK010000186.1:0-4976 GCA_050124335.1 Chromatiales bacterium
TGAATCGCGTGAGATTGATCGACCCGAGGTCGCATCCTCCCCAGGGTGGCAGCGGAATCTCGCCGCACGGGTTGGTCGCGCTGATCTGCTCTTTCCAGGCAAGGTTGTTCTCACGGTTGATCTGATCCACGAAAAGCACACCCGGCTCGGCAGTATCATAGGCCGCCTGCGTGATTTTTTCCCACAGCTCGCACGCCCGAATGGTGCGCATGACACGGCAGGCAACAACACCCTCTTGCCCTGGCCAGCCTGATTGCATGACAGGCAGGCCGGCTGACTCCTCCCCGAGGCTGTCGGCAGGAAACAGCAATGGCCAATCAGCATCGTTCTGGACGGCTTGCATGAAGTCATCGGTCACCTGCACCGAGAGATTGAAATGGGTCAGGACACCCGGTTCCTGCTTGGCAGTGATGAAGTTTTCGATATCGGGATGATCACAGCGCAGGGTCGCCATCATGGCACCGCGCCTGTTACCGCTTGAGACAAGCGTGGCGCACATGGCGTCCCAGACGTGCATGAAGGAGATCGGCCCCGATGCGATGACACCAACACGCCTCGTACGTACACCCGCGGGACGCAGGGTCGAGAAATCGAGACCGATGCCGCCGCCCATCTGCATCGTCAGGGCGCTCTCACGCAAGGCACTGAATATGCCGTCGAGTGAATCCTCGATCAGTCCCATCACAAAACAGTTGAAGAGTGTAACGTCCCGCCCGCTACCCGCACCGGCAAGGATCCGGCCACCGGGAAGAAAACGGAAATCATCGAGGATCGCAAGGAAGCGTTGAGCGTAGAGGTCCGGCTCCGACTCTGCCGACGCAAGTGCATGTGCAACACGTTCCCAGCTATCCGTGATTGAGCGTTCGTCCCTGTGGCGATAGCGTGTCTCCCAGACCCAGCGGGAAATGGCATCGCTCATGCGTTCATCCCTTGATACAAACCAGTGGCTCCAGGCGCGCGACCAGCCTCGCGAGACCGGCCTGCTCGGCAGAATGGACAACCTCGGCCACATCCTTGTAGGCTCCGGGTGCCTCCTCTGCGATGCCGCGCTTCGACGGACTGCGCACGAGGATGCCCCTGGCGGCCAAACTCTCCTGTACATCGCGACCGCTCCAGGTCCGTGTCGCCTTTCGACGACTCATGCTGCGGCCGGCACCATGACAGGCAGAGGAGAACGCGCGCTGGTCGCTCCCCTCCATGCCTGCGAGGACATAGGATGCCGTTCCCATGGTCCCACCGATCAGGACAGGCTGACCGGCATCTCTCAATCCGGCTGGCAAATCGGGATATCCGGGCGGCTGTGCGCGCGTGGCGCCCTTGCGATGAACGAAGAGCTGCCGTTGCTGCCCGTCGACGACATGTGTTTCGAGCTTGCAGGTGTTGTGCGACACATCGTAGAGCAGTTCCAGATGCGCCTGCGGGAAAAGCTGTGCGATTGCTCCGCGCGTCAGGTGCGTGATGATCTCGCGATTTGCCAGTGCGCAGTTGATACCGGCACGCATGGCTCCTAGGTAGTCCTGGCCGGTCTCTGATTGTATCGGGGCACAGGCAAGCTCCCTGTCAGGCAGATGAATGCCGTGCGACTGCGCCTCCTTGACCATGCGTTTGAGAAACTCGGTACCGATCTGATGACCGAGTCCGCGCGAACCGCAGTGGATACTGATCTTGATGTCGTCCAGGCTGATCCCGAAGGCGCGCGCCGCCTCCTCATCGTAGATGTGCGTCACGCGCTGCATCTCGAGGTAGTGATTGCCCGAGCCCAGGGTCCCCATTTCATCCTGCTGGCGTCGCTTGGCGAAGTCGGAAACAGCCCCGGGAACAGCGCCCTCCATACAGCCGTGCTCCTCGATGCGCTCGAGATCCGCTGCCTCGCCATAGCCCTGTTCCACGGCCCAGCGCGCGCCGCCTGCGAGCATGGCATCCATCTCCCTGGTCGAAAGATGCAGCGCGCCGGTACTGCCAAGGCCAGCGGGAATTTCCCGGAAGAGCGTATTGGCCAGTGCTTCCTGGTGCGACCGCACCTGTTCCGGCGTGAGTCCCGTATGCAGCATGCGCACACCGCAGGAGATATCGAAACCGACACCACCGGCCGAGATCACGCCGTCAACCGGATCGAAGGCAGCCACGCCACCGATGGGAAACCCGTACCCCCAGTGCGCATCCGGCATGGCATAGGACGCCTTGACGATACCGGGCAAGGTCGCGACATTGCGCACCTGTGAATAGACCTTGTCGTCCATCGCCATGACGAGATCCCGCGATGCGAAGAGCACACCGGGAACGCGCATCTCACCTGTCGGCTCGATCATCCACTCGCTTTCTGATACCCGTTTCAGTCGATTGAGATCCATGGTTCTTCCTCAGACATCGACGACGCACTGGGCAAGCCAGCCGTCATCCCCGTTTTTCACGACCCTGAGTTCAGTATAGGTGGCTCCCTTGACCTCAACGACTGGCTGGTGGCGCTCACGATCGATAATCTCGCCGAAGAGTTGCGCCTCGAGGCGCCCCTCCTCGATCCGGAGTTCGTAACGGCAGAAGAGCATGTGGCGCGTCGACATCTCGTACACGATTGCATTGAGCCAGTCGACGAAGAGCAGCTCCGGATCCATTTCGAAGCGACTGACCTCGATCATGGTATCCGGCTCGATATCACCGGGATCCGTGATGATGGCCGTCATTGCGAGTGCAGCCTGCTCGAAGGCCTCAGCCATCGTGCGACCGTATCCCCTGACGCCAATATCGGCCTCGTGCTCGAAATGCTCCCATGAACGCATGATGTCTCCTGCACATTCTTCTCTTTTCTTTATATCAGGCAACGGATCAGGCGAGCAGCTGCAGGCTTGCGCAGGATCAAGCGAACGGGAGAAAGCAGGACGGGTATCGAAGTGATGGTGCTCAGGTGTCGGAGATAATTTCTTCCCTGGGAGAAATTTTCTCTGACACCGACAACGGGGTCACCAGGTATCAGAGATCATTTTTTCTTCCAGAAAAAATAATCTCCGACACCAGTTCAGGTTCGAACCCGCACCGCGGATGATCATGTCCCGCGATCTTCGATGAGGGTACAGACAATACGCCTTTCGGATCGCGGACCGTCGAACTCGCACAGGAAGAGGTTCTGCCAGGTACTCAGGCCGAGCTTTCCATCGATCACAGGCACAGTCTCGGACGGCCCGACGAGGCCTGCCTTGAGATGGGAATCACCATTGCCATCCTGCCGGTCATGCAACCAGACGCCTCGCGGTATCAGCTTCGCAAGCAGGTTGATGACATCCGTCTGCACGCTCTCGTCCCAGTTCTCCTGGATCATGATCCCGGCCGTGGCGCCCTGCACGTAAACTGAGACCAGTCCGTCACGCATGCCACTGCGATCCACGACCTGCTGGACCTGTTTCGTGATATCGACGAGTTCCTCTCGGCTGTGGGTACTGACAGTGATACTCTCTCTCATGTTTTCACATTCTCCCGGCTTTCCCACCATGCCGGCAGGTCGCAAATGGAATCCAGTAACAGATCGGGAACGATGCCCGTCTCGAGATCACTTTCGCTGAACTTGCCGGTACGCACCAGCGCAGCCTTGATGCCAAGGGCCTGCGATCCTGCTATATCTCCCCTGATATCGTCACCGACCATGAGACACTCTGAGGGCTCGCAGCCAAGCATTGTCATGGCAGCATCGAAGAAGGCTGTGGCCGGTTTGCCCATGACGACGGCTTCCTTACCGGTGGCATATTCGAGCGCCTTCACGAAAGGCCCCGTGTCGAGTTGCAGGCCCTCCTCCGATCGCCAGTAGCGTGTCATGCCCAGCGCCACCAGTGGAGGCACCGGCTTCTGCATGAGCAGTCTGAACGCGCGGTTGAGCCGGCCGAAGGTCCACTCCTGTCCCATGTCCCCGAAGACCACAGCACCTGCGCCCTCAGCGGCCTCTTCCCCGAGCTGTTCGAACGCAGAGAACTCTAAGCGCGTTGCTTCGGGGATGAAAAGTGCAAGCGGACCATCGACATGTTCAGCGATCCAGCGAGAAGCCGCCACCGGAGGTGTCAGGATAGTCGCGGGATCGATATCAATACCCATGCCTGAGAGTTTCTCGACGATCGCACTACGTGGACGTGAGGTGGTATTGGTCAGGAAGAGATGCGGAATGTCTTGCTGCCGGATCCATTCAAGGCTCCTTGCAGCACCCTCGATGGCCTCTTCGCCAACATAGAAGACACCGTCTAGATCGAAAAGAATGCCCTTGATCATGCTCTTACTCGGAAGCTTGAGGGATCGAGGTTACGCATGACTCCGATCCCGGAAAATGCCCTCCGGACAAGATCGCCACGTCGGCCTCCTCGCGATGACAAGTCCACATTGACCTGATACGTCTGTCTTGCATCGAAAGATGTCATTGCGAAGGAGCGCAGAGACTGTGACAATCTCGTGGATGATCTGCCTCTCCTATCCCTCGAGACGCTTGCCTGCGAGCGTGGTCTCCTTGTCCGTTCGTGTCTCGAGCTTGAGATAGCTGATCAGGCGCACGCTGCCCTCGCTATGCAGCACCGCGTGTATCTTATTTACAGCAGAGAGAATCTCCTCCATCTCACCCTCGATATTGGTACCTGCGCCGTGGGTGTGGATGATGAACTCATACTCTTTCAGCAATTCAACGGCGCGTTGCACCTCTTTTCTTGCCGAAACGCCACTGCCGAGCGGGATCACCTGCAGATCAGCGGTTGCTTTCATTGAAATACCTCCTGAAGACCATCTGTTTCAGCATAGAACAACCTCGTATGAATCGCATCTGCAGGTTAGCCATGAAAGGTCTTTATATTGCCCGGGTACTCTTCATGATACGTGACATGAGCAGGTGCATTGGCAGATAGAGCGCGAGGGGGAAAGCCAGCATCAGGAACACAATGAAAAGACCGGGAGGCATCCACTGCTGCGGTTCTCCCCCGAAACCGTAGACGAAATTGATGTTGGCTTCCGGG
>JASFFK010000187.1:0-4967 GCA_050124335.1 Chromatiales bacterium
CGATTCCAGGGCATCCTCGATGCGATGGTCGAAGGCAACGAAGAACTGAATATCAGGAAAATCGAAAACCCGGAGGCACGCGAGGAGCTCAAAACCCTGGCAACGAGCTACATTGCCTTTCGCGATATCGCCAACAATATCTTCGGACTTGTCCCGAATCTTCTCTCGGCACTCGAGGCCAGTCAAAACATTACAGACATCTCCTCCCGTCTCAACGACTCCTCGGTCTCGCTCATTGGCAAGTTTCTTGAAGTGCCAGGGCGGCCTGTGTTTGCAGGCATCCGTGTTGGTCCCTGGCTCGTCTATCTTCTCGGGGGGCTTGCCGTCCTGATTGCATTATTTCTTGGTTACCTCCTTGTCAGCGATGCGAGGAACCGCGAACGGCGGACGAGTGAACAAAATGAGCGAAACGAGGAAGCGATCCTGCGTCTGCTCGATGAAATGGGGGATCTTGCTGACGGCGACCTCACCGTCCAGGCGACGGTTACCGAGAATGTAACCGGAGCGATTGCCGACTCGATCAACTACACGATCGAGGAGCTGCGACAGCTGGTGTCCACCATCGATTCGTCTTCAAAACAGATCAGTATATCGACAAAAAACACAAAAACTGTTGCGCAGCGACTCACAGAAGCGAGCAAGCACCAGGCAAACCAGATTCTTGCAGTCACGGAGAAAACGGATGAGGTGCGCAAGGCGATGGATGAAATGTCCAGTCATGCACAGGACTCTGCTGATGTTGCAACAAGGTCACGCTCGATCGCAGGTGAGGGCGGTACCATCGTGCGGCGTACGATCACGGCAATGGATCAGGCACGCTCACACATTCAGGACACGGGTAAGCGGATCAAGCGTCTCGGTGAGAGTTCCCAGCAGATCGGTGAGATCGTCGAACTGATCGAGGATATCGCTGACCAGACAAACCTGCTCGCGCTCAATGCCGCGATGCAGGCAGCCAATGCCGGTGAGGCAGGCAAGGGATTCGCGGTTGTTGCAGACGAAGTACAGCGACTGGCTGAGCGTTCAGTTGATGCATCCCGCCAGATCGAAGCACTCGTCAAGACAATCCAGGTCGATACGAAGGACGCTGTCTCGTCCATGGAAGTCAGCACCTCTTCAGTTGTGGACGGTGCCAAGCTTGCAGAGGAGGCCGGTACCTCGCTGCAACAGATTGAAGAAGTATCCGATTACATTTCGGACCTGACGCGCCGCATGTCCCAGACTGCAGCAGCACAGTCGGCCTCGGTAACGGATGTGGACAATACGATGAAGAGCATCAGGGAGATCACGGAACAGACTTCCCAGGGTGTTGTCAGGGTAACCGCCTCCATCATGAGTCTTTCGAATCTTGCAGACAGACTGCAGCAGACAGTTTCCGGCTTCCGGCTTCCGGCGTCTGTAAAGGACGGAAACCCCTGAGGCATTGATTACAGGTTAACGCAATGAAGAGCGAAAACACCATCACCAGCGGCTGTAACGAGATCACCCTCGGTTGGGTCAGCAATGAGATCAATAACAGTCTCGTCCAGGCGAAACAGTATCTCGAGGCCTACCAGGAGCACGGTGACAGCGATGACCTCGAGGCCTGCTGGAGCCAGATGCATCATCTTCGAAATACGCTGATTGTCATCAATCTGCATGGCGCCTCGATGCTGACAGACGAACTCGAAGCCGTGCTCAAGTTTCTCCTGAAACGCAATATTTCAGGCAAGGAGGAAGATATCCTTCAGGCCATATTCAGCGGCATCCTCTCATTGCAGGATTATCTCGAACGCATCGAAAAAGGAGCACCGGACGTGCCGGTTATTCTCCTGCCTGTGCTGAATGAATTGCGAGCTTCTCGCCAGAAGCACCTGCTTTCCGAGTCAGCATTTTTCTCGCCACGTCTGAAGGAAATGATCGTCCGGGAACTCGCGGAGCCCTACGAGGAAGATGGCGAGTTGAGGCGCTACCTCGTCGAGAACAGGTCCAGGTTCCACCTCAGTTTGCTGAAGTGGTTTCAAAACAGCGATGCCAGCTCCGGTCTCTCGGTCATTCGTGAGATTCTCGATGGTGCAGCCTTGCTTGCGAAACGACCGGTGTCTCGACTTTTCACACTGGGCGCACAACTTGCAAGCATGGTCTGGAGCAACCCCGGTGAAAGCAGCATTGCAACCAAGCTCATCATCGGCCATATCGATGCGATCTTCCGGACTGTGATTACCTCCGGAGAATCGGGTTTGCGCGAAAAATATCCTGTTGAGCGTCTGCGCAACATGCTCTTCTACATCGGGCAGTCAGAATCGAACAGTCCGGACATTCTGAAGCTCAAGGAGGAATACAGCCTTGATGCAGAACTCGCAGGAAAACAGAGCCATATACCGTCACCAGCGACTGTGGAAGCGGTAAGGGGAGCGCTGACAAGCGATATCACCGAACTGAAAGATGTTCTTGAGATCTATAACCGCAGCATGGTCAAGGACAACAGTATCCTGAAAACGATCGTTCCAAGGCTGCGCCAGGTGGCTGATACGGTCGGGATGCTCGGGTTGGGTAACCAGCGCCAGCTACTGCTGGAACATGCCAACGTTATCAACGGTTGTCTTGCCAACGATGCAGAAATAGAAATCGAGTTTCTTGAAAAACTCGCCAACGACCTCCTGGGTGTTGAAACAGTCCTGCCGGATCTTTTCTATTTCAAGCCGACAGAGGAATCTTCAGCGAGTGGAAAGCTGGTTTCCGAGGCGGATCTGCAACAGTACACCACCGAAACCATGTCCGAGTCCCTGACAGAGGTCGCGAAAGTCAAGGATCTCATCATCAAGTCTCTGGGCGCTGGCGAGCAGCAACCGCTCATAGAGGTTCCGCTGCTGTTGAGACGTCTTGCCGGTGTCATGCGCATGCTCAACCTAGAACATCTGAGCGGCATGATCCTGCAGATTTCACGCCATATAGAACGACATCTTGATGACAGCCAGGCTTTGCTTGGTAACGAAGAGAGTGTCAACAAGCTGGCTGATATTGTCTCCGGACTCGAATACTACCTTGAGGTCGCTCCCTACCGTTGCCGTCAGGAACGTGAAATTCTCGATTATCTGACAGCAGAAATCGACAAGCTGGCTGTGACTGACGAGTCTGAAGATGCGGCAATTCCTGAAGTTGAGCAAGGCCCGGTGAGGGAGGCAGAACCAGAAGAGAGCGCTGGAACGACAGATGAGCGACCAGTCATCGAAAAGCCTGAAGAGACGGAAGCAGCCGAGGAGCATCTGCCAGAGTTCGAAGCTGACAGTCCGCAAGAAGCCGGCATACAAGCGGAAACGCCTGTACCGGAGAGCTATATCGATGAAGAAATACTCGAAATTTTCAGGCAGGAGGCGCAGGAACAACTCGAGACTATTGAAGAATTCTATCCGTCATGGAAGAAAAATCATGATGACACCGATTCTCTCCAGGCTGTCAGAAGGGCATTCCACACGCTCAAGGGGAGTGGCAGGACTGTCGGTGCAAGCCTGATTGCCGAATTTGCCTGGGAGATCGAGAATCTTCTGAACAACGTCATCGACGGCATCGTTTCGCCGGATCAACAGGTTCTTGCCTTGCTCGATCGGGCCATTGCATACCTGCCAGGACTTCTTGGCGAGACAGCACCTTCTGATGGCGAACGTGAATTCATTGAACAACAGGCGAGAACACTGCTCCTTTCAGTCTCTGGCAAGGAGACAGCGGAAGAGAGGCTCATGCCTGTTGAATCCGATACAACTTCCGGGCGACTTGGCGCGCTGCACGATGCCTGGATGGCCATGGCCGGTTTTATGCGCCTGCTGAAGCACTGTGCTGACTCTGTCGCTGACTGCAACATGGAAAGATTCCATGAAAGTCTGCAGCAGTTGCGCAACTCGGCAGACAGGGAAAAAGAGTCAGGGCTGGCCGAACTTGCGTCTCTTGGCGCCAGTCTGGACCTCTCCGAAGAGGGTGCATCATGGCTGAACCGGGCATTGCTGGATCAGTGTTCGCTTTGTCAGACAGAACTTCAGAAACTGCGAGAGGCAATCGATTCCGGCGAGTCTGAAGAGGCCGGGGAGATCAACACATCTATCACCTCCCTGCGAGAGGAAACAGAAGAGATCATCAGGCGTCTTGAGAGTGCATTTCAATCGCTGGTCGAGAAGCACCATGACGATGTGTCTGGAATAGTGACTGAAGAATCTGTCGAAGAGTTGACTGCAGCAGAAAGTGTCACAGAAGAGGTTTCGGGGGCATCGGATGAAAGTTCCCGGCTGCTGCCCGTCGTCACAACTCTCGAGGAAACAGGTGACACGCACATCGAGTCTGTCACTAACGAAGAGGCAACTGAACAGAAGGGTGACGAGATCCCCGTGGAGCATGCTGAGCCAGAGGATGATCTGCTTCCGGTTTTCCTCGAGGAGGCAAAGGAACTGAACGAGAAAATCGAGGGCGTTTTCAAACGCACCGATATTTCGGAAGGTTTCACCGTCGAAGCTGCCGAGGAACTTAAACGTCTCCTGCACACACTCAAAGGTGCAGCCCGTCTTACCGGTAATGACAGTCTTGGTGATGTGACACACGCCTTTGAGACCATGCTGATCCAGGCTGACGAAGAGGATTTCATCGATGACAGCCGCGTTTACTCGCTTTCGAGAAAGGCAGCTGATTATTTGCACCAGCAAATCGAACATCTCGAGAATCGCCAGCCTGCAGTAGAAAGCAGTGAGATCCTCGCTTTGCTTGAATCGCCTCTCGAAGCAATTCGCAAGGTTACAGACCAAGGCATAGAACAACCGGCTGACACAGCTGCAGTTGAAGCAACAGCTGATGAATCTGCCGTCTCTGAGACTACCGGACAGGAAGAAGTCACTACCGAGGACACCGGAGACAAGGCAAGAATCACTGCCGAGATCGTGGCATTTCCGAGACGCAGACGTCCGATTGTCACCGATGATGCAAACAAGAGAGTCAGGATATCGACC
>JASFFK010000188.1:0-4950 GCA_050124335.1 Chromatiales bacterium
TGTTTTCGGGATCGAAAACAGTCTCTGATACCGGATTTTTGTTATCAGGTATCAGAGATCATTTTCCTGTGGAAAATAATCTCCGACACCCAAGCATCCCGAATCCTGACTACCAAAAACCTCCGCGTCCTTTGCGGATTTTTGCGTCCTCAGCGTCCTTTCTTTGCCGAAGAGCGAATAGAACCAGTATCAGGCCATGCCGAGGATGTGGTAGCCGGAGTCGACGTAGAGGACGTCCCCGGTGATGCCGGAGGCGAGGTCGGAACTCAGGAATGCGGCGGCATTGCCGACTTCGTCGATGGTGACGTTGCGACGAAGGGGCGTCTTGCCCTCGGCTTCTGCGAGCATGCCCTTGAAGCCGCTGATGCCGGAGGCTGCGAGGGTGCGGATCGGTCCGGCCGACACGGCATTCACACGCACGCCCTCCGGCCCCATGGAGTCGGCCAGGTAGCGCACATTGGCTTCGAGGCTCGCCTTGGCGACACCCATGACGTTGTAGTTCGGCACGGTGCGTACGGCGCCGAGATAGCTCATGGTGACGATAGAGGCGTTTCGTCCCTTCATCATCGGGAAACCGGCCTTGGCCAGCGCCGCGAGGCTGTAGGAGCTAATGTCATGCGCGATGGCAAAACCCTCGCGGGTCACGGCCTCGACATAGGAGCCCTCGAGCTGGTCACGCGGCGCGAAACCCACGGAGTGCACGATCCCCTCGAGACCGTCCCACTTGCCGGCCAGTGTCTCGAAAACAGCATTGATCTCGTCATCAGAGCTGACATCGAGCGGCAGGACGATGTCCGAGCCACACTCGGCCGCAACGTCCTCGACGCGGCTCTGGAGTTTTTCTCCCTGGTAGGTGAAGGCGAGCTGCGCACCTTCGCGGTGCATGGCTTTTGCGACGCCATAGGCAATTGATTTCTTGCTCGCCACACCGACGATGAGAATGCGCTTGTTTTCGAGAAATCCCATGATGAGTTCAACCTGTTGTTGTCGTTGCTGTGCGGGGATGCCCTGACCAGCATGGGCTTGATCAGAGGATACCCCGGGTGAGATCATGCGTACGTTACTTCAATCAGACGCATAAGAAAAGAAATTCACCGCGTGTTTTCCCGTCGTTCACTCATTCTCCTGGCAACATTCCTGCTGCTTTCTGCCTGCAGTGACGGGCAATGGAATAATCCCTATCCTGACGAGGATTCGCACAGGAATATCTATTATTCCTCGTTCGACGAACGACCCAAGCATCTCGACCCGGCACGGTCCTACTCCTCGAACGAGTGGGCCTTCATCTCCCAGATCTACGAGCCGCCGCTGCAGTACCATTTTCTCAAGCGGCCCTACGAGCTCGTCCCGCTCACGACCACGGCCTTGCCGGAGATCCGTTACCTTGATGCCGATTTGAAACCGCTCGAGGCCGGTGACGAGCGCATCGCCTACATCGACTATATCCTGAGGCTGAAACCCGGCCGCATGTACCAGCCGCATGCCGCCCTTGCGCGTGATGAAGCAGGTAATGCACGCTATGACCGCGACTGGGAAGGACTTGGAGACGTTCACACGCTGGCCGATTTTCCGGAGACGGATACACGTGAACTGGTCGCGGACGACTATGTCTACCAGATCAAGCGACTGGCCCACTCGCGCAACCATTCGCCTATCTTCAGGTTGCTCAAGGACAACATGCTCGGTTTTGGTGAGCTCTCCGAACGCATCGATGCCCAGGAGAAGAAGTTGCAGGAAGAGACCGGGGAGGAGAAGCCCTGGGTCGACCTGAGGCAGTTCGACTTCGAGGGTGCGACCGTGCTCGACCGCTACAGTTTTCGCGTTCGCCTGAAGCAGAACTACCCGCAGTTCAAGTACTGGCTGGCGATGAACTTTTTTGCGCCGATCCCATGGGAGGCTGACCGTTTCTACCATTTACCGGGACTCGAGGAGAGCAATATCAACCTGCACTGGTATCCCGTGGGTACAGGACCCTATTACCTCGCCGAGAACAACCCGAACCTGCGCATGGTGCTCAGGCGCAACCCCAATTTCGCCGGCGAGGCCTATCCGTCCGAAGGGGAGCCGGGCGATGCAGAATCCGGCATTCTCGAGGATGCCGGGAAACCGCTGCCTTTCATCGACAGTGCCGTCTACAGCCTTGACAAGGAGTCGATCCCCCGCTGGAACAAGTTCCTGCAGGGTTACTATGATATTTCGGGCATCGGTTCAGACAGTTTCGACCAGGCTGTCCAGATCGGTTCGACCGGCCAGGCCGAGCTCACGGAAGTGATGCGTGACAAGCAGATCCGCCTGCAGACTTCGGTCTCGACGAGTATCTTCTACCTGGGTTTCAACATGCTTGATTCCGTTGTCGGCGGTGACTCCGATCGCGCGCGCTACCTGCGGCAGGCGATCAGCATCGCGCTCGATTACGAGGAGTTCATCTCCATCTTTCGCAACGGGCGCGGCGAGATCGCGCACGGGCCGCTGCCGATGGGCATCTATGGTTACCGTGATCCGGAGACCGATCCGCTGGGTTACAACGACGTCGTCTACCGCCTGGAGAACGGCCGTCTCCAGCGACGCCCGATCGAGGAGGCCAAAGCCCTGCTCGAGCAGGCCGGCTATCCCGGCGGGATCGACCCGGGGACAGGCAAGAGCCTGATTCTCTACTACGACGTCACGGCCACCGGTCCGGACAGTACCGCGCTGCTGAACTGGTTTCGCAAGCAGTTCCAGAAGATCGGCATCGATCTCGTGATCCGCGCCTCGGACTACAACCGTTTCCAGGACAAGATGCAGAAGGGGACAGGGCAGATCTTTTCCTGGGGCTGGAACGCCGACTATCCTGATCCGGAGAACTTCTTCTTCCTGCTCTACGGGCCGCATGCACGCGCTGGCGAGGAGCATGGCGAGAACGCGGCCAACTACAGCAACCCGGAATTCGACCGGCTGTTCGAACGCATGAAATACCTGCCGGATGGCGAGGAACGCCAGCAGGTGATCGACCGTATGATCGGGATCGTCCGCAACGATGCTCCCTGGGCCTGGGGTTTCTACCCCGTGGACTATGCGCTCTATCACAACTGGTATGGCAACACGAAGCCGAACCTCATGGCCAACAATACACTCAAGTACCGGCGTATCGATCCCGCCGAGCGTGACCGCCTGCGCAGGGAGTGGAACCAGCCGGTGTTGTGGCCCGTCATCCTGCTGGTCGTCGTGCTGCTTGCGTCACTGGTGCCCGCCATCATGGTCTACCGGCGCCACGAAAAGGGGACAGCCCGATGATCGCGTATATCATTCGCCGCATTCTTTATGCGATTCCGATCCTGATCGGCGTCAACCTGATCACCTTTATTCTTTTCTTCACGGTCAACACGCCCGACGACATGGCACGCATGCATCTCGGCATGAAGCGGGTCACCGACGAGGCGATCATGAAATGGAAGGAGGAGCGGGACTACGACAAGCCGCTGGTCTACAACACCAGTGCGCCCGGGTTCGACAAGCTCACGGACACGATCTTTTTCGACAAGTCGCTGGCGCTGTTCGCTTTCAAGTTCGGGACCAGCGACAGCGGGCGTGATATCAGCCATGACATCAGCCAGCGCATGTGGCCGAGTCTGGCGATCGCGGTGCCCTCGCTGCTCGTCGGGTTGCTGGTGTATATCACCCTGTCGCTGATGATCGTCTTTTTCCGGGGGACATATGTCGATTTCTGGGGCGTGGTGATCGCGGTCATCATGCTGTCGATCTCGTCGATGTTCTACATCATCGGCGGCCAGTACCTGATCGGCAAGCTGCTGCACCTGGTCCCGATATCCGGCTTCAACACCGAGGACGCCTGGAAGTTCCTCGTGCTGCCGGTCATCATCGCCGTGATCGGCGGCATCGGCGCCAACCTGCGTTTCTACCGCACCATCTTCCTCGAGGAGATCAACCGCGACTATGTGCGCAGTGCCCGCGCCAAGGGTGTTTCCGAGGTGCGCGTCCTGTTCGGGCACGTGTTGCGCAATGCGCTGATACCGATACTCACGGGCGTGGTCACGGCGCTGCCGCTGCTCTTCCTCGGCAGCCTCGTGACCGAGTCTTTCTTCGGCATCCCCGGACT
This sequence comes from Chromatiales bacterium, assembly GCA_050124335.1. Lineage (GTDB taxonomy): Bacteria > Pseudomonadota > Gammaproteobacteria > Chromatiales > Chromatiaceae > Sva-25. Next base: position 4,097 of record JASFFK010000188.1, read on the forward strand.
CGGGAGCTACACCATCGATGCCATCAACCGGCAGGACTTCGCGATCGTGCGCTCGATGGTCTTTCTCGGTTCCGTGCTCTACATTGTCGGTCTCGTGCTGACCGATATCTCCTACACGATCGCGGATCCACGGGTGAGGCTGAACTGATGCCGACCCCTGTTTTTCTGTGGACCGATGTGCTGCTGTGGATTCTCGTCGTCCTGACGGTCATCACCATCCTCTATTCGCGCAAGCGGCGTCACCTTGCCGAACCCTGGAAGCGCGTCTTCCGTTCACGTGTCGCCGTGGGATCGCTCGTTGTGCTCATGTCGTTCATCTCGATCGGCCTGCTCGACTCCGTCCATTTCCGTGGCGCCGGGTCATCCAGCTCGGGCGAGGTGCTGAGCCTTTTCGACCTCATGGTGTCGGGCCTGCGTGAGCGCCAGGAGAAGACCTACTCGGCACCGTTTGCGACCCATCTCTATGCCAGGGAGACGGTGCAGCTCGAGGATGGCACCGAGCAGCGAATCTACCCGCGCCTCGTGCATGGCGGCAAGCATCTTGCGGAAGGCGACAGCGTGGCACGCGATGTCTACCTGACGGCCGTCGTCTCGCTGTTGCAGGCGCTTGTGCTCTGGGCTGTACTGATCGTGCTGATCGCAGCCTGGCGCAAGCAGGAGGGCATGACGCTCAGGCAGACGATCAGCCTCTGGATTTGTCCGCGCTGCCGTGTCAGTCTCGGCGTCGAGCCGGGTTTTCCGTGGGCGACTTTTCTGTGGACGCTGCTTGCGATGCTGCTACTGGGCATAACCGCTGCCAATCTCTCGCAGGACTACCATATCCTCGGTACGGACAAGGTCGGCGAGGATGTCTT
>JASFFK010000189.1:0-4885 GCA_050124335.1 Chromatiales bacterium
CAGCTCCCTGCCCGGCCGGGTTGCAAGCATGCCGAGGGCGGAGAGGACTCCCGCATGGACCGGCACCATGGCGCGCCTCATGCCAAGCACTTCGGCCAGTGCACACACATGAAGACCACCGGCACCGCCGAAACTCAGGAGACGATAATCCTTTGGGTCGACACCGCGTTCGACCGAGATCATGCGCAGCGCGGCAGCCATGTGTTCATTGGCGACAGCAATGACGCCCCTGGCAGCCTCGACCGGCGAGCACGCCATGGCATCCCCAAGCTGTTGCATCGCCGCGTGCGCTGCATCCACGTCGAGGCGCATGCGACCGCCGAGAAAGCTATCGGGGCGCAAACGCCCGAGTACGAGATTCGCATCCGACACCGTGACCTCGACACCTCCCCGCCCGTAACAGACCGGACCCGGATCCGCGCCGGCCGATTCCGGTCCGACCTGCAGCATGCCTCCCTCGTCGACACGTGCAATGGAGCCGCCACCTGCGCCGATCGTATGCATGTCAACCATCGAAACGGCGACCGGCCAGCGACCAATACGGCCCTCATTCGTGAGCTGCGGCGCACCATCGATGAGGGAAACATCTGTTGAGGTCCCCCCCATATCGAACGTGAGCAGTTGCTCGTCACCTGCAAGCCTGCCCAGCCAGTTCGCACCAACGAGTCCGCCGGCAGGCCCGGATAACAACATGCGCACCGCCTGGTCACCCGCCTGGGCCGCATCCATGGTGTCCCCGGAACTCTGGATAACAGAGAGGGACGCGTGAGGCAAAACCGAACGCAGGCGTTTGACATAGCCTTCGACAAGTGGCCCGACCCAGGCATTGAGCCAGGTCGCGATACCGCGTTCATATTCACGGATCTCCGGAAGCACCTCGCTTGACAGGGAGATAAAGAGATCATCAGGCAGCGCTTCCCTGATACGTTGCTCGGAACGGCCATCCTTCCATGAAAAAAGGAGGTTAACCGCAACGGCACGAGGCTGTTTCTGCCCGACATCCTGCAGAAGTTCCTCGAGATCCTCCGCGGTCAATGGGTCGATGACCCGGCCGGATGCATCGAGCCGCCCGCCGGTTTCGATACAGAGTTCATCCGGTACCGGCGGCGGCAGAATGTCTGGCTGGAGATTGTAGAGTTCCGGGCGTGCCTGGCGCCCGATGGTCAGAAGGTCACCGAAACCGCGGTTTGTGATGAAGAGTGTCCTGACTCCCTTGCCCTCGAGTGCGGCGTTTGTTGCCACGGTCGAGCCATGGACGAGGCGCAACCCATCGTCACTCAGACCGAGGTCACGAATACCCTGCAGAATGGCCCGCTCCGGCGCATCAGGCGTCGAGAGAACCTTGTGGATACGCAGCTGGTCGCCATCGTAGAGCACAAAATCTGTAAAGGTTCCGCCGGTATCGACGCCGAGAAAGTTCACGCGGGATAACACACTTTTTTGTAACATCGGGCATTCTGCATGCTCACCACACCCAAGACAAGATGCCGGAACTGCCCGAAGTCGAAACCACGCGTCGCGGAATTGAACCCCATATTCTCGACAGGAGAGTCAGCGCGGTTACCGTACATCAGCCGAGCCTTCGCTACCCGGTCGCTGACGACCTGCCCCGCAGGATCAGCGGCAGGACCGTGCGCTCGGTCACCCGACGCGGCAAATATCTGCTGCTGGATATCGGGGAACAGACGCTCATGATTCATCTCGGGATGTCCGGCAGCCTGCGCATCACAGCCAGGAAGGAGCCTCTGCGCAAGCATGATCATATCGAGATCCGTTTCGGCGACAGGGTGCTGCGCTTTCATGACCCGCGCAGATTCGGACTCGTGATGCTGATTGATGGCCCCGCGGAAACGCATCCGCTCCTCGCATCACTCGGTCCGGAACCCCTGTCAGAGAACTTTGATGGAGAGTATCTCTATCGGGTCTCGCGCAAACGGAAAGTCGCCATCAAGAACCTGATCATGAACAGCCGGGTCGTCGTCGGTGTCGGTAACATCTACGCCAGCGAGGCACTGTTTCTTGCCGGCATCCATCCCGCGCGCGCAGCAGCCAGGATTTCGCGCGAAAGATGTGAAAAACTCTCGGTCGCTATCAAGGATGTTCTCGCAAAAGCAATCAGTGAAGGTGGTACGACGCTGCGGGACTTCGTACGTGAAGAGGGACAGCCGGGTTATTTCGCCCAGCGACTCAATGTCTACGGAAAGAGAGGGGAAGCCTGTCCGGTCTGCGGCAAATCCATCGTCAGCAGGGTGATCGGACAGCGCTCGAGCTTCTACTGCACGCAGTGCCAGAAATGAAAAACGGAGCCGCGTGGCTCCGTTCACAGAAGGACTTGCCGGTTCCGGGCCTTATTCGCCTGCAGCCGCCGTGATACGTTCGTATTTGGCCATGAGTTCTTCCTTTGTCTCCTCGTGGTTCGGATCGACGAGTATGCAGTCAACCGGACAGACCTCGACACACTGCGACTCTTCATAGTGCCCGACACACTCGGTGCAGAGATCCGGATCGATCTCGTAAATCTCGTCTCCCTGGTAGATAGCGCCATTCGGGCATTCGGGTTCGCAGACATCGCAGTTGATACATTCATCAGTGATATACAGTGCCATTGCGCAAGCTCCAGTGGGGCATTGACCCCTAAAATATTACTGTTTGCTAATTATATCGTGCCTGAAGCGCTTTTTTAACTTCAGGATGCACGAATTCCGAGACATCGCCACCAAGCCGGGCAACCTCGCGCACGAGGCTTGATGAGATGAAGGTGTACTGCTCGGCCGGCGTCAGGAATACAGTCTCGATTTCGGGTGCGAGCCGGCGGTTCATGCCGGCGAGCTGGAATTCGTACTCGAAATCGGAGACGGCTCTCAGGCCGCGCAGAATGATACTGGCCCCATGCTGCTTGGCGAACTCGATCAGCAGGTTATCGAAAGGGACAACCTCGACACTCGGCAAGTCCGCAAGCACCTTTCGGGCAAGTTCGACACGTTCCTCGATACCCCAGACCGGCTGCTTGCCGGCATTCACGGCGACGGCAACGATCACCCTGTCAAACAGGATATCGGCTCGCCGAACGATGTCACCGTGGCCACAGGTGATCGGATCAAAGGTTCCGGGGTAAACCGCCGTTTTCAATGTCTTGTGCTCACACGACAGGGAGACTTGCATCTTGCTTGTTACAGGGAAAAATGACAAGCATTCAGGCCAGTGAATCCATGATCGCTGCCAGCTCGAAATCACGTTGCGTGATGCCGCCCGCCTCATGGGTCACGAGAAAGACCTCGACCCGCTTGTAGACATTGCTCCACTCCGGATGGTGATTCATCTTCTCTGCATGGATTGCGGCACGTGTCATGAACCCGAACGCCTCGACGAAATCGGAAAAGAGAAACGTGCGGTGCAACTTGTCACCATCGAGATGCCAGCCACTGTCGATTTGCTCCAGTTGCTGCACTATTGCGTCATTTTTCATTGGCTCCATCTGTTCTCTCCGCATGCTGTTCATGTTCAAAAAGCTGCCAGGCATGGCTGGCGAACCAGAAGGGATCCCCGGTGACAGCCTCGGCACCCAGGCGCAGGGCTTTTTCCCTCTGCTCCCGGGTGCCGAGCGCAATGGCCAGGGCCGAGGGTGCGGGCATCGGGCCATCCTGCATGGCAGGCTCTCCATCAAGCCCTGGAATCAACTGACGTTCGCCCAGTCGCCAGCCCCTGTCATCGAAAAAAAGCTGCCAGGATCTTGCGATGAGCTCATCAGCGGTTTGACTGTACTGCTTCTGCCGGCTCACCTCTGCCCATGCACGCAGCCCGTCGGCAACATAGAGATAGTCTGCCAATGATGCGTCACCCGCCTGCCCGTTGCTGCGGCTGAGGCGCCTGCCGTCCCACATGCTCAGGCACCAGCGCGCAAGTGCCTCCGCAGCCTCGGCATATCCCTCGTCATTGAAGGCCACGGCAGCCTGCGCAAATGCCTTGAGCAACAGGCCGTTCCAGGCAGCCAGCTGTTTCGTATCTCGCGGGGGGACCCGTTGTGCACGCTCGGCCAGGAGCTTGAGGCGCACAGCTTCCGCGAGCTCCGGATCGACGCTCTCTCCCTCTCGCGCGAAGGGTAACGCAAGCCCGGGCAACTGCGTCCCGAACGGGAATTCCCACATGGCAAGCGCAACTTCCAGCTCCTCTTCACTGAGAGTGGATGCGAGTCGCTCGCGCGACCAGAGATAGGAACCACCCTCGACGCCAGCCTCGTCGAGCGCCGAGAGGCTCGAGATATAACCGCCGTTTTCTCCCCGCATACGTTCGAGGACGAAGTCGAGTGTGTCCATGGCCACGACACGGTAATCCGGCCTGTTCAAAACATCTGCAGCAAAGAGATATAGAGAAGCAAGCTGCGCCTGGTTGTACAGCATCTTTTCGTAATGCGGCGTCTCCCAGCCCGGATCGATGGTATAGCGAAAAAAGCCGCCGGCGAGCTGGTCGCGCAGGCCCTTGCCTGCCATCTGGTCGAGTGTCAGCACCAGGAAATCATGCAACCCGGGAGACGGCTCCCGCTGCTGGAGCTTCAGGAGCACATGTAGCTGGGGAGACATCGGGAACTTGTTCTGGTCACCGAAGCCCCCCTGCAGTTCGTCTGCCAGGGAGAAAGCCTGTTCGATGAGCCGCATGACAAGTTTCCGGTCATCCGGCAGCCTGGCCGCCGGAGAGGCCGTTTTTGATGCGCGGATGCGCTCCACGATGTCACGTGAAAAAGCGACTGCCTTGTCACGATCGCTTTCCCAGAAGGCTGTCAACTTGCCGAGCAGTGTCTCAAAATCGTCGCGCGGCAGGTACGTCGTGCCGATCAGCGGGTAGCCATCCGGGGTCAGGAAGACATTGAGTGGCCAGCCCGCGGTGCCCT